>CAZBWW010000001.1:0-6732 GCA_964496005.1 uncultured Candidatus Saccharibacteria bacterium
TCAAAATGAGCGGCTACCTCCGCGCCTTCCTGGACTGCCTTCAAATCACCGTATTCATACTGCCGTAGTTGACAAGCAGCTAGTTCTTCGTCGAGCGTTTCCCACGGGTAATAATACTGCGTCGGATCTATTCCCAGTTTTTTGCATTCCTCGGCACTTAATTTTTTACAGTCATTATTAAACTCTCCCTGAAAAACTGCTTCTACCCCTTTTATTTCTCTGAACGAGTAATCCATGCGGTCCGCGGCAACATAAATTTTTGCGTCAGGGTATTTTGCTCTAACATCATCTACTGCAGCCTGTGTTGTCGTGCCAAAACAAAAGCAATTTTCTACAACAAGAATGTTGGGTTGTTTTTTTAGTTTGACATCGGGTAGTGGCAGTAATTTTTTTAGGTCAACCTGCTTGTCATGCACAAAATATTTGTATTGCACTGGTAGTACACGTAAAATTTTTAATTTACCTACTAAATATGAGGCAGGCATCATTCCCCCGCGCAAAATTGGAACAACTGCATCAAATTTAATGTTGTGTTCAGCTGAGTATGCCGAAATTTGGATGTATAGCTTATCAAGGATTTTGCCGTACTGTTCCCAGGTAAGTTGGACAAATTCGTCTGCAGAATAGCTTTCGATGGTTAATAGGTCTTGGGTATCGGACATAAGTTGATTCTAGCATATGTTTCAATTTCCTATCCGTGCCGTGTATACTTACACATATGCCAGAGCAAAAAGGAAGTATTTTAACGACCGTATTGTTAGCTGTGGGGTTAGCAGTGGCTGTTGGTGCTGGTGTTTATTTTTGGCAAACTCAGCAAGCAGCTCAGCAAAAAGCTGAACTTGCGCAGTTAAAAATACAGCTTACTAACTTACAGACAGGTAATGCGAATGGGAGGTCTTTAGGCGACATACCGAATGTGGACGTACAACCCTTGTTGCCTGATTTGACAATGCCAGAACCTGCACCGACATGTACATTGTGTGACGAGATACCTGTAGTTATTTTTACACCAAGCGGGCTTTTTACAGAAGCCGAGAAGGATGATTTATACGCAAAAGCTATTAATCCGTACTTTGATTACCGAAATGCAGACGAGGTAAATTTTGTAGCAATGCAGGTGGAAAAGTATAATCCGGTTCCTGACCATGGTTACAAATATAATATTGAAGCTTTTAGTAAAACCGGTGGTTACGAGGGTTTTTTGTATGGGCAAAGTGAGCCACTTGAGTGGTGGCACCCGGAGTGTATGGGGTCATGTAATTTTTCAGCTGAGTTTAGCGCGAAGTACCCGGAGATTGTGGCGCTTGGGGAGTAAATATTTTCAAACCTGCCCCAAAATTTTTTACTGGTTTTAATGGTTTTTTTGTAATTATTCAAAACCGTAATGTTCTTTCAGATCTATTACTACAAAACTTCTCGCCTGATAATAATTTGCATACTCACCGTTTTCAGTTACCACAGCCCCAGCACGCTCTTCAGTCTGTTTAGGTCGCTCACTTATTGTGTCCATTTCTGAGACAGCAAATTCAAGTTGTTCCTGACTAAGTGCCATTAATGCAGTTCGCAGTTTTTCTTTTCCTGCATTTCCTTTACCAGTGGCAAAATCCAATGCCAACCTAAAGCCTTCCAATTGGTTTTCTTCTGCCAACGGAAAATGATCTCCGGCTTGTTGTTTTAAATATAATGCACGTTCCCAGTAATCCTTTTCTGTTTGCAACCATTTTTCAAAAGCAGCCGCAGTATTACTAATATTTAATTTATCTGATTGGAACTCTTGTCTATCGTCTGGATTTTGCTTTTCTTTTGGAATTACCCCAACCGTAAAAATTTCCTCTTTTGCCTCGCGACATCTCTTGTCATCTTTCTCAAGTGCAGACACAACCTCAGTCTGTTTCGGATCTTCCCCAATTATAATTGATTTAATGCTGGCTGGATTTGGGTTTTGTAAATGTTCTAAGTTCGTAGTTGCCACAAAAATATTATAGCACTTTAAGCAGTTTTACAAACTCATGCGGTTTAATGGACTTAAAAGCACGTTCTTTTTCAGAAATTTTGTTCTGCACACCATTAATTATATACTTGGCATATGCAAAAAGAATTCGACACTATTATTTTTGACTTTGATGGCACCCTCGCAGACTCATTTGCGGTTCTTTTGCATATTATCCAGCAACATGCAGAAAAATTCGGGTACAAAAGTGTTGATGAGGCAGATATTGCCAGATTAAAAAATTCTCATTGGAAAGAGATAATCGATGAGTTTGAGATTGGGTTGGCAAAAATTCCTTTTATAATGAGATTCGTATTAAAGGAGGTAGAAAAGCAGCGGGAGTACATTCCTATTTTCGATGGGGTTGCTGACATGTTGGGTACTTTACATGCACGTGGGTATAAGCTCAGAATTTTAAGCAGTAATAAAAGTACGGTGGTTAATGCGGTTTTGGAAAAATACGGGTTGGAAAACTATTTTTTGTCGGTACATCATAGTAGAAATTTGTTTGGTAAGGCGAAGTCGCTAACCACTATTTGCCGGAAATTTAAGTTGCCTAAAGAAAGAGTGTTATATATTGGAGATGAGGTGCGGGATATTGAGGGTGCGCAAGGAGCGCATATTAAAGTGTGCGCGGTTTTGTGGGGGTATAATACGCGTGGTATTTTGGAACAAAGTAAACCAGATTATATGGTGGCTAGTGTTGACGAGCTTTTAGAGTTGCTGCAGTAGTATTTTTAAGTAAATGGTGCCGGAAAACGCAGTTAGAATTTAATAATAACGGTTCGCTAAAATGCTCCAATGAAAATTGACTTTTTCGCTGTTTTATGATATAAATAGGGTGTAAAAATTAAATAAGTGTTGTGACAATACCGCCTTGGTTTTAGTCAAATGCTAAGGGATGGTCAACAGGAACGCCTGTTGCCTTTAGCTCGAAAAAGAAACTTTAAACTAAAACATTTATAACCGGCCAGTCGATGGTCGGTTTTTGCGTTTTTATTGCCATTTTCAGATATAAAAATTCAGAGCCGCTTTTGTAAAAGTGTAAGAACCGGCCAAAAAAACACAAAAAATTGAAAGGAGAACCGCGATGTCTAAGACACGCACCAACTCAGCATCGGATGGGTCGACAGCTGCCATAATTGGTATGGTAGCTATTACGCTTATAGTGCTTTTTCCCATGTTCTTGAATTGGGTAAAGAGCAAACAATTTGATGCCCGGTTTGAGGCAGGAGTGTACGAACTGAGCGGAAACTATATTCCGTTAGGGGAAACAGGCAATCCGCTAGGCTTTTCACCCGCACTGGAAGTCGAAGTCCCGGACCTACGACTTGCTATAGGTTTCAGTCCGCGGAAAATTGCGATAAGCGGGTGTGAAGTTCTCCAACTCCCGTTGAACACGCGCGGGGTAAAGGTGTTTACGCCGTTCGTAAACACGGAGGATATTGTAATCACAATGCCGCCGGTACCAATCGGCAATGTTGTAGTCTGTGTGCCCGCAGGCGCAACTGTTGAGATTGTAATGTGGGCAATACGTCCGGAGTAATCACGCACTTGGGTAGGAGAAAGCAGGCATTTGTGGCTGGATGCTTTTGCAATCTCCTACCTTCTCACTTTAACTTTTTCTCAACAAACTTAACCGGTTGTCTCGTAAGTACAATAAGTGATACTATATGGGACACTAATACTTAATTAACTAACCGGTACTAACTTAGGACAAATCTAAATTTAATATTATTTTCGAGACAGCTCTTACACCTTACCATTATGGAAAACGCTAAAGAAAGTAACCAAGAAAAAAAATCAGAAGTCAACAATGACGAAGGTGTGGGCAAATTTGTGCTTGAAATGCTCGAAACTTTTCTTACGTCGTTTATTGTGCTAATGGTGTTATATTGGACAATTGCGCTGCCCGAAGTGGTAAAAGGAGCTAGCATGGAACCGACTTTTTACACAGACGAGCGTATATTGGTAGAAAAGATCACTAAAAAATTTAACGACTTAGACCGTGGTGAAATTGTTGTTTTACACCCGCCGGGAAATGACGACATAGATTATGTTAAAAGAGTTGTTGGTATTCCCGGAGATATAATAAAAATTAAAGATTGTACTGTATATATTTCCCGTGACGGGGAGATCTTTGAGTTAGAGGAACCGTATCTAAAAGAAGGGGTATGTACTTCTGATGGGCCTATGCTTAAGGAGGGGCGGTCGTTAAGAATAGACGAGGGGCAGTATGTAGTTTTAGGTGATAACCGCAGTCATTCAGTCGATTCACGCGCGTTCGGACTTGTAAGTGAGGACCGAATTGTCGGGCGAGTAGTATTTAGATTTTGGCCTGCTGAAAAAGCAGAGGTTTTTTAACCTATAGGAAATAATCTGGTATTGACATCCAGTATGTGATATGATAAATTTCGCCTTGTCCGTAGCCAAAACTAAATATTTAATGTAATTACTTGAATAAAGTGGAAAGTTTTTCTTTGGGCCAAAGGACCGCTTTTTAAAAAACTTAATGCGACACGATTTTTCTAAAAGAAAAAAATTGCAAGATCTCCCCGATCTGGCTGCCATACAGTATGATTCATTTGAGTGGCTAAAAACTGTTGGTATAAATGAGGTTTTGGACGAGTTAGGTGAGGTAGAAGATCATTCAGGCCGTGGGTGGTTATTAACTTTGTGTAATCCCGTTTTTGATAAAGAAAATCTTTCAATTGAAGAAGCCTTTTATAAGGGAAGAAACTATGATGCCCCCTGGTACATTGATGCCATACTCGAAGATCCAATTAACAAAAAAAAGAAAAAGCAGACAATTTACATGGGTGACGTCCCTCTTATGACGCCCTCGGGCACATTTATTATTAACGGTGTTGAGAGGGTAATAATTAACCAATTAAGGCGCTCAGAAGGCGTTCTTTTTACGCGTGAAATCAATCCAAGTACCGGGCAATTTATGGGTGGGGCTAAAATTTTACCAAGGAATGGTGTGTGGCTCGAGATGGATACGTCAAAAACAGGAATAATTAGCGTAAAAGTTGACCGCAGAAGAAAAATGCCTGTCTCAGTGTTATTGCGTATTTTCGGTCTGGAAACCGACGAAGATATACTTTCCGCATTTGAAGAGGTTGATAACAATCCCGAAATTAGCTACATGATGAATACATTGGCAAAAGATCCGTCAAACTCGTATGACGAGGCTGTACTAGAGGTTTACAAGAAAATGCGACCCGGAGAACCTCTAGTGTTGGAAAATGCGCGTGACCTTGTAAACACTTATTTTTATAACAAACGGAGATATAGCTTAGGAAAAGTTGGTCGCTTCAAATTAAATAGAACTTTAGGTTTAAACTATTCTGAAGATACCGAGCAGTTATTACAGCTTGAGGACTTAATAAAAATTGTAACCAGAATAATTCAGATGAACAACGGTCAGGCCGAACCAAGTGATGTTGATCACTTGGCGAATAGAAGGGTACGGAGTGTGGGCGAACTTTTACAAGATGAAATTAGAATCGGTTTTTTAAGAATGGAACGAAATATAAAAGAACGAATGAGTATGCAGCCAAGGGACGAGTTGCCAGAACCGGGACTTTTAATATCACCAAGAACAGTGGCGGCTGCTATTCATGGTTTCTTTGCAACTGGTCAATTATCCCAACACCATGATCAACAAAATCCGATGACTGCGATGGACCATTTAAGAAGGTTAACTGTGTTAGGTCCGGGTGGGCTGTCACGTGAGCGTGCAAGTATGGCAGTACGAGATGTGCACTATTCTTCTTTCGGTAAAATTTGTCCGGTAAGAACTCCGGAAGGTCCTCATGTCGGATTAACAAATTATTTGGCATCTTACGCGCGTGTTAACAGCTATGGCTTTTTGGAAACTCCCTATGTCAAAATTACAAAAGCAACCAATGGAAAAATGAAAATAACCGATGAGATTGTTTATCTTGCGGCATACGATGAGGAAGAAGTGTTTATTACCGACAGTTCTATCAAGCGAGATGACAAAGGCTATATAACTCAGGAACAGGTCCCGCTTCGAAAAGGCGGGCATTTTGTTTTAGGTGATGTTGCTAATGCTGAATATATGGAGTTAACGCCTGTACAAACAGTTGGTATTGCGGCAGGTTTGATTCCGTTTTTGCCAAATGACGACATTTCAAGAGCCGTTATGAGTACTCAGCAAATGTCACAGGCAGTGCCTTTAATTAGGCCGGAAGCACCCATTGTTGCAACAGGTTTGGAAGCCGGGATCGCGAAAAACGCTGAGATTGTTGTATTAGCTGAAAACGATGGCGAAGTGTTATACGCGGATGCAGATATAGTGGAAGTTAAGTACAAAGGCAGTACCAAGAAAGTTGAATATAAAGCCAAAAAATTTGAAAGATCAAACCAGTATACATCTGTAAATCAGAAAGTATTAGTGAGTTCGGGCTCCAAGTTTAAAAAAGGCGATGTTTTAATTGAGGGTCCCGCATGTGATAACGGAGAGTTAGCCATTGGCACAAATGTGAGAGTAGCGTACATGATATATGACGGATACGAGTACGAAGACGGTATCATTATTTCTGACAGGTTAGTTAAAGACGATGTTTTGACATCAGTTCACATTACAAATTACAAAGTGCCTGTTTTGGAAACTAAATTAGGTCCGGAAGAAATCACTGCCGATATTCCAAATGTTTCTGAAGATGTACTCCGAAACCTTGATGAGGACGGTATTGTCGTAATTGGTTCGAAGG
>CAZBWW010000001.1:6742-49927 GCA_964496005.1 uncultured Candidatus Saccharibacteria bacterium
GGGCGGCGATATTCTTGTTGGAAAAGTTGCCCCCAAAGGCGAGGTTGAATTATCGGCGGAAGAAAGATTACTACGGGCAATATTTGGTGAGAAAGCAAAAGAAGTTCGAGATAATTCATTGATTTTACCGCATGGAAAACACGGAGTCGTAATTGGTATAAAGCGTGTTACGAGAAAAGATAACACTAATTTACCAACAGGTGTAATGGAAGAAATTACGGTATATGTTGCACAGCAAAAGAAAATCGAAGTTGGAGACAAATTATCAGGGCGGCACGGTAATAAGGGTGTTATTTCAGCTGTTATTCCGGAAATCGATATGCCGCACTTGGAAGACGGTACCGCAATCGATGTAATATTTTCCTCAGAAGCAGTTTTAAAAAGAATGAACGTCGGGCAGATTATTGAGGCACCGCTTGCAATGGCAGGTAGAAAATTAGGTAAAAATTATATTGTGCCCAGCTTTGAAGAAATTCCCGAGGAAGAAATTAATAAAGAACTTGAGGCAGCAGGTATTCCCGTTAAGGGAAAAATGAAACTTATTGACGGGAGAACTGGAAAATATTTTGAAGGAGAGGTTGTAGTAGGCGAGACTAACTTATTGAAGTTAGTACATATGAGTGAAGAGAAAATGCACGCGAGATCAACAGGTCCATACTCGTTAATTACACAGCAGCCTCTTGGTGGTAAGTCACAGATGGGAGGTCAAAGATTGGGTGAAATGGAAGTTTGGGCACTTGAAGCGTACGGTGCGGCACATATTCTAAAAGAAATGCTAACAATTAAGTCCGACGACTGGCTTGGAAGAACGCAGGCATATAAAGCTATATTGCAAGGGCAGCCGATTCCGGAATCAAACATTCCAGAGTCATTTAAACTGCTCGTGCGTGAACTTAACGGTCTTGCATTAGGTATAGAACCGATCGGTGTTTCTGCTCCGGATGATATACTCCCCGATACCGAAGAGCCGGCGCTAACTACTGATGTTATATCGCCGGTGGCATCAACAGAAGTAGACACTAGTGCTGTAGATGGTGCGGAGGGATTATATGGTAGTGGTGAACCAGTTCAAGGGGATTTTCAGGAGGAATAAAATATGCGTAATTTAAGCGAACTAAGAAGTTTTGAAGGGTTAAGAATATATCTTGCATCAAGCGAACACATACTTGGGTGGTCTTATGGTGAAGTTACGAAGCCGGAAACAATCAACTATCGAACGTTCAGACCCGAAAGAGAAGGTTTATTTGACGAACGTATTTTTGGTCCGGTAAGAGATTATCACTGTTATTGTGGAAAATACAAAGGTTACCGTTATAAAGGTGTTATTTGTGATAAATGTGGCGTTGAGGTGGCACATTCAAGAGTACGAAGAGAAAGAATGGGACATATTAAACTTGCATGTCCGGTTGTACACGTGTGGTTTTTTAAAGGGATCCCATCAAAATTAGCATTATTACTTGATATTTCACCACGAAAGCTTGAGTCTGTAATTTATTTTTCATCATTTGTAATTACAAGCATAGATTTTGATAAAAAAGCGGCAGCTATTTCAAAAGTTGAGCAGGACTTCCAAAAACAAAAAAGAATCATGGAAAAGGACATGGATGATGAGATTGCGAGTGCGGAAAAAGCATTAGAAAAAACAGGTACAAAAGACGATAATTTTAAAGGTGAAGAAGAAGCCCTCAGATTAAAGCAAAAAATCCAAGTTACACGTGAAAGTTATACCGACAAGTTTACTGAATTGGAAAGGCACCATAACTTAATTAGAAAAAAACTGGAAGGGATAGAAGTTAATTCTGTTTTGAGTGATGTTGAATATTTAAACCTTGCTGACTATATCGACTCATTTAGTGAGGTTGCAATAGGTGCAGATGCAATAAAATGGATTCTCGAGAATCTTGACCTGGCAAAATTATCTGCTCAATTGCGTGAACAGCTTGAAAGTCATAAAGGGCAGAAAGGATTGAAAATTTCAAAAAGATTAAGAGTAGTTGAAGGGTTTAGAAAAGCGGGCATCGAACCCACCAGAATAGTACTCGATGTAATTCCGGTTATTCCTCCCGAATTAAGACCGATGGTACAGCTTGAAGGCGGGCGGTTTGCTACATCAGACTCGAATGATTTATACAGAAGAGTTATAAACAGAAATAACCGGTTGAAAAAACTTCTGGATTTGGGTGCGCCTGAAATAATTGTGCGAAACGAAAAAAGAATGTTGCAGGAATCGGTAGACGCGTTAATTGATTCATCAAAACAAAGAAGTAAAGCACGGAGCACACGAGGGCGAAAACAATTGAAATCGCTTGCAGACCAACTAAAAGGGAAACAGGGGCGCTTTAGACAAAACCTGCTTGGTAAACGTGTCGATTATTCAGGGCGTGGTGTTATTATCAACGGACCGGATCTTAAGCTTAATGAAGCCGGTATTCCAAGAGAAATGGCACTGGAGTTATTTAAGCCATTTGTGTTACGTGAGCTTTTAGCCCGCGGGTATGCTCCTAACGTAAAAAGCGCGAAATTTGTGCTTGAAGATCGTGGCGGTGAGGTATGGGATATTTTAGAGGAATTGGTTGTTGGACACCCGGTTTTGTTGAACAGGCAGCCGACACTGTGGCGGCTTGGTATGCAGGCATTTTACCCGAAATTAATTGATGGCAACGCAGTTCGACTGCATTTATGTGTGTGTCCGGGATACAACGCAGATTTTGACGGAGATCAGATGGCTGTGCTATTACCATTATCACAAAAAGCAATAGAGGAAGCTAAAACCAAAATGATGTCAACTGCAAATCTAAGACGCCCATCTGACGGTATCCCGTTTTCGGTGCCCACAAAAATTTTGTTGTTTGGTATTTATTACATAACATCACTAGATGAAAATCTTGAAATGCCGGCACACGTGTTTGGGTCAAAAACAGAGGTTTATTACGCTCTTAATGCTTCAAGATCTATATCGTTAAGGCAAAAAATAAAAGTACTTATAAACAAAGAAATTATTGAAACATCCGCCGGTAGATTACTTTTTAATGATGTATTACCTGAAAGTGCGGGTTTTATTAATGAAGAAATCGGAAAAGACGGCGTAAACAGGATTTTAAGTAAAGCATTTGAGGATGAGGAAAATGAAGTTGTTGTAAATATGATTGATGATATGAAAAGCTTGGGTATTAGATACGGTACATTGTCCGGAAACTCAATTTCACTTGCAGATGTCGGAGTACCAAAAGAACGGGAAGGGTTAATAAAAGAAGGGAAAGCAGGAGTTGCCGAGATTAATAAAAACTTAATGAGGGGGCTTATTACCGAAAAAGAAGCGACAAGACTGACTGAAGATATTTGGGGGAAAGTGACGACCGAAATTGATAATAAGGTGTGGGAAGGCTTGGAAGATACTAATCCGGTCAAAGTGCTTATTAAATCAAAGGCTACCAGAGCCTCCAGAAACCAAGTAACGCAGATAGCAGGTATTAGAGGGTTGGTTTTTGATGCAACCGGAAAAATTGTAAACGTACCTCTATTGGGCAACTATAAAATAGGTCTTACAGCGATGGAATACTTTATTGGTGCGAGAGGCGCAAGAAAAGGGTTGGTGGACAAGGGGTTGAAAACTGCAGACGCAGGCTATTTAACCAGAAAACTAGTTGATGTTGCACAGGATGTAATTGTGAGACAAACTGATTGTGGTTCAACAAGAGGCCGATCCATAGTGGTAGGTGAGGGAACAGTTTTAATTTCTTTTGCGCAACGCTATGAGGGTAGACTATTAGCGAAAGATGTCGTAACCAAGAATAAGACATTATTCAAAGCCGGCCACATGCTTAAACTTGATGATTTGAAGGCAATTGAAGCCGCCGGAGTAGATAAAATCGTGATTAGAACGCCCTTGGAATGTGATTCAACCCGTGGAATTTGTGCTAATTGTTACGGTACAGATATTATGACTCAAAAACTGGTGGAAATTGGTACAACTGTTGGTGTTTCCGCGGCACAATCAATTGGTGAACCGGGAACACAGTTAACAATGCAGACATTCCACACAGGCGGTATTGCAGGAAAAGACATTACACAAGGGTTGCCAAGAATCGAAGAGTTGGTGGAAGCCCGTGCGCCAAAATTTTTATCTGTTATGAGTGATATTACCGGGACGGTAAAAATTACCGAATCAGGCGACGAACGTAAGATTACTGTTGTTGCAACAGACCCTGACGAAGAAGTACAGAGTATGGAGTATGTTGTTGATCCGGTAGCTGAAATTGCCGTTGAACACAACCAACTAGTAGCAAAAGGTGAAAAACTGACAACAGGACATCTCAACTTGACTGATTTGTTAAAAACAGTAGGTGTCGCTGAAACCAAAAAGTACATAATTGAAGAAGTGCAAAAAGTATATTCTTCACAAGGTGTTACGATAAACGAGAAGCATATTGAAATTATTGTTAAACAAATGTTTAACCACTTAGTGGTTGAGGAAAGCGGAGATACAGAATTTTTACCAAACACCGTGGTTACGAAGGCTACCTTTAGTGAAGAAAATGAAAAAATAATAGCTGAGGGTGGTGAGCCGGCCACAGCTAGAGTAACTTTATTAGGTATTACTAAAGCCTCTTTAAATACCGACAGCTTTTTGTCGGCGGCGTCCTTTATTCAAACCAGCCAAGTGTTGACCGACGCAGCAGCTTCTGGTAGAGTCGACATGTTATATGGGCTTAAGGAGAACGTTATCATTGGTAGGTTAATACCCAGTGGTGAACGAGCTCAAGTCGAAGAATAATCAAGAAAAGCGTAATAAAGGAAGAAAATGCCGACAGTAAACCAATTAATACGAAAAAGCAGAAAAAATAAAAAAAAGAAGGCGAGTACGCCGGCATTGTCAACTCGGTATAATTCCAAAAAAAGGGTATATACAAGTCATAATAGTCCGTTGATTAGAGGTGTATGTTTACAGGTTAAAACTGCAACTCCCAGAAAACCAAACTCTGCATTACGAAAAGTTGCAAGAGTGAGATTATCGAATCAAAAAGAAATAACTGCATATATTCCCGGCGAAGGGCATAATTTACAGGAACACTCGGTTGTTTTAGTACGCGGTGGTAATGTAAAAGATTTGGAAGGGATAAAGTATACGATTGTAAGAGGCAAATATGATTTACTTGGGGTTGACGGCAGGAAAAGTTCAAGATCTATTTATGGGGCTAAAAAGCCTAAAAACTAAAAAAATACTATGCGTACTAAGAAAATAAAAAGCAGACCTATGAATGCGGATCCGGTTTATAAATCCCGAGTGGTTACGCGCATGATAAATAAAGTAATGCTAGACGGAAAACGCTCAACTGCACAAAAAATTGTGTACGATGCCTTAGAAAAATTATCAGCTGACAGAAAAGAAGCAGTTGAACTATTTGAAAACGCGGTAAAAAATGTAATGCCAAAACAGGAAGTGCGATCAAGAAGAGTCGGTGGTGCCACTTATCAAGTACCCATGCCGCTAAGACACAGTAGATCCGAAGCATTAGCCATTAGGTGGATAGTACAGTCTGCAAGGGATAAACAAGGCAAACCAATGGCAGATTTTTTAGCAATAGAACTGAAAAATGCGCTGGAAAATATTGGCGATTCTATTAAGAAGAAAGAGGATACTCACAGGATGGCAGAAGCAAACAGAGCTTTTGCACACTTCAGATTTTAAATTTTTGCATGCTCCATCTTCGATTTTCATAGCTGACTACAGCACAAGAAAATCTCAGCTTGGAAAATGCTGCAAGATATAGTAAATAAAGGTTACAATTAGTAGACATGGCAGATAAAAAAGATACAAGTAAACACTACCCGCTTGAAAAAATCCGCAACATCGGAATCATTGCGCATATTGATGCCGGGAAAACCACAACAACCGAAAGAGTTTTATATTACACAGGCAAATCACATAAAATCGGGGAAGTGCACGAAGGTGCAGCTCAAATGGACTGGATGGCGCAGGAGCGAGAACGAGGAATTACGATAACATCGGCGGCGACAACCTGTTTTTGGCAGGATAATCGAATCAACATTATTGATACTCCCGGCCACGTTGACTTTACCGCAGAAGTGGAAAGATCTTTACGTGTACTTGATGGTGGTATTGTGCTATTTGACGGATCGCAGGGTGTTGAGCCACAAAGTGAAACAGTATGGAGGCAGGCGGAAAAATATCATGTTCCACTTTTATGTTTTGTGAACAAGTTGGACAAAATCGGCGGTGATTTTTATATGTCACTTGAGTCAATTCATGAGCGATTGTCGAAAAATGCGGTTGCGGTACAGTTACCAATTGGGGTTGAAGGCAGTTTTGACGGTATCGTTGATTTAGTAGAAATGAAAGCTTTTAAATTTAGCGGCAAACTTGGTGAAACTATTACAGAAATTGAAATTCCCGCAGATATGATGGAAAAGGCAAAAGAATATCACGCAATTTTGACCGAAAAAGTAGCCGAGGCCGACGATAGTTTGATTGAAAAGTTTTTAGCAGGCGAAGCTTTAACTGTAGATGAGCTAAAAAGCGGACTTAGAAAATTAACCATCCAAACAAAAATTTATCCGGTGTATGCCGGAGCAGCACTCGCAAATGTTGGGGTACAAAAAGTTTTAGATGGTGTAGTTGATTACCTGCCATCTCCAAAAGAAACCCCTGATATTGTTGGGCACAAAGCCGGGACAGATGAAGAAGTTACTTACAAGACAGAAGAAAGCGAACCATTTGCAGCCCTCGCATTTAAAATACAAACAGATCCATATGTTGGTAGGCTGACATATATCAGAGTTTATTCGGGAAAAATAAGCTCCGGTTCATACGTGTTGAATTCTACAAAAGGGACAAAAGAACGGCTGTCGAGAATTTTATTGATGCACGCAAATCACCGTGAGGAAATTAAAGACATTTCTGCGGGTGAAATAGCCGCAGCAGTTGGTTTATCTGAAACTACTACAGGCGATACGTTGTGCACTGATGAGAATCCGGTTGTGTTAGAAGCAATTACTTTTGCCGAACCGGTAATTGGGTTGATGATAGAGCCTAAGACTAAAACAGACCGAGACAAAATGGGTGTGGCATTAAAAAAACTGCTTGAAGAAGACCCAACCTTAAGAATTAAAAGCGATAGCGAAACCGGCGAAACATTGTTGTACGGAATGGGCGAGTTGCATTTGGAAATTATTGTAGACAGACTAAAACGGGAATTTAATGTCGAAATAAATACAGGTAAACCGCAGGTAGCGTTTCGTGAAACTGTTAAAGCTAGTGTAGATCAGGAAGGTAAATATATTAGGCAGTCAGGTGGGCGTGGGCAATATGGGCACGTTGTTATTAAAATGGAACCATTGGAGCGTGGGCAGGGCGTTGAGTTTGAAAACAAAATTGTTGGGGGCTCTATTCCGAAAGAATATATTCCGGCAGTAGAAAAAGGGATTAGAGAAGCGGCTGAAAGCGGAATTATAGCGGGTTACCCGGTGGTTGATTTTAAAGTTACACTTTATGACGGCTCGTTCCACGAAGTTGATTCTTCTGAAATTGCTTTTAAGATTGCTGCGTCTGAGGCATTTAAATCTGCACAACGAAAAGCTACCCCATATTTAATCGAACCGATTATGGATGTTGAAGTTGTAACCCCGGAAGACTTTATGGGTGATGTTATCGGTAACTTGTCATCAAAGCGCGGGCGAATTGAGGGTAATGAACCACGTGGGCAAGCAGTCGTTATTAGCGCAAAAGTACCATTAGCCGAGATGTTTGGATACGCGACAGAATTACGTGGAATGACTCAGGGTCGTGCGAGTTTTACGATGGAACCGAGTCATTACGAGGAAGTACCTGCAAATATTGCTGCGGAAATTGCGGCTAAATAATTTTTAACACCTACATTTTTGGAAAATTTAGTTTTTCAGCTTGATAAATATAGCAATTATTGTTAGGATCTTTTTTGTCTGTGTCAACGTATAAGGAGTGTTGATGAAAACCACTGAGCCGGTTGGACGCATGTTTGCAGTGTTCACGTTCTCATCGGTAATTATTCTCCTGTTAGGAATTGCTGCACTAATTGTAGCGCTGCCCTCCTATAAAACAGGGGAGTACAAAGCATTTGTGACTATTGAGGCTGTCACAGCCGTTGTGCTAGCGATAGCACTTGTCACATGTGCCTTTTTTGAGAAGGAAGCACCCGCGAAAAGATTTCTCGGCTGGCTTGCGCTTTCGCTTTTGCTAGCAGGGCTGGTTGTGCTGATTACTGTTACGAGAGGTTTTTCACAGTTCTTTTTCCTGACTCCGGTTTTGCACTTTGGGTGCTTGATCGGAAGTCTAGAATCGGTGTATTCCGGTAACTCGGATAACAGCGATTATTAGTGGTGTAGGCTGTCGGATAATGACACAGATGGCAGCCTATTTGTTTCAAAATTTGCGGCTAAATAACTAACCAAAAACCCTTGATTTTCCCCCGTTTTTTTGCTTTACTACACATTGCATTGTCAACTCGGGAATTTGCCCGTACAATAGACAATAACGTAATTAATTGAGTTTTGTCTTTAAAGCCCTAATTTAGCACTCGACTAGTCAATTGAGGCTTAAAGATAAACAAGAAAGGCAAGTATGGCAGTTTTTGAACGAAATAAGCCACACGTGAACATTGGTACGATTGGTCATGTTGACCACGGTAAGACTACACTTACTGCTGCCATTACCAAGGTTTTAGCAGATCAAGGTACGGCAGAATATACAAAGTTTGAGGATATTGATAAAGCTCCTGAAGAAAGAGAAAGAGGAATTACAATTAATATTACTCATGTAGAGTATGAGACAGAAACAAGGCATTATGCGCATATTGATTGTCCGGGGCATGCTGACTACATAAAAAACATGATTACCGGAGCTGCGCAGATTGACGGAGCAATTTTAGTTGTGTCTGCGCCTGATGGTCCGATGCCGCAAACCCGTGAACATATTCTGTTGGCAAGGCAGGTAAACGTGCCCGCAATGGTAGTGTTCCTTAATAAAACGGATATGGTTGAAGACCCGGAAATTCTTGAACTAGTCGAACTTGAAATAAGGGAATTGTTAACAAAATACAAGTTCCCGGGCGATGAAATACCGATTATTAAAGGTTCAGCGTTAAAAGCAATTGACGGCGATGCCAAATCAGTTGAGGCTATTAAAGAGCTGATGAAAGCGGTAGACGAGTATATTCCTACACCTGTTAGAGATCTCGATAAACCGTTTTTGATGCCAATTGAAGACGTGTTTTCCATTTCAGGTCGTGGAACAGTTGTAACCGGTAGAATTGAGCGGGGAGTTGTTAAAGTAAACGACGAAATAGAAATCGTAGGTATTAAAGATACCTCAAAAACAGTTGTAACCGGTGTCGAAATGTTTAAGAAGCAATTACAGGAAGGACAAGCCGGTGACAACGTTGGTATCTTATTAAGAGGTAAAGCACGGGAAGAAGTTGAGCGCGGACAGGTTTTGGCAAAAGTCGGCACAATTACTCCTCATACCGAGTTTGACGCTGAGGTATATGTACTCTCGAAAGAGGAAGGTGGTCGACATAAAGCATTCTTTAGCGGTTATAAACCACAGTTCTATTTGCGAACAACCGACGTTACCGGTGACATCACATTACCGGAAGGTGTAGAAATGGTAATGCCGGGTGATAATGTAACTGTTAAGGTTAAACTTATTACCCCAGTCGCATTGGAAGAAGGGCTTAAGTTTGCTATTAGAGAAGGCGGCCACACAGTTGGTGCGGGAGTAATCACCAAAGTTACGGCCTAAATCACTTAGAATTTGATAAGGGCGCCGATCCTCGGCGCCCTTTAGTTAGACAGTAGAAAAAAGTAAAAGCGAAAACATGGCAAAAGTAAAAGTTGATCAAAAAATAAGAATAAAGTTAAACGCGTATGATAGTAGGATTATTGACCTAAGTTGTGATAAAATCGTCGATACGGCCGTTAGGACAGGTGCAAGTGTTGTGGGTCCGGTACCTTTGCCGACAAGAATAGAAAGGTACACAGTCATTAGGGGACCACACATTGATAAGAGATCACGTGAGCAATTTGAGTTGAGGACGCATAAAAGGGTGATTGATGTTATCAATCCTACTGCATCTACAGTAGAAAGCTTGTCCAACCTTAGCCTTCCGGCGGGTGTGAACATTTCGATAAAGATGTAACGGGTTGGGAAATAGTATACAAAAATATTATGGAAACTGACGCATAATAAAAAACTAAGGGGTTTAGCTGTTTGACGGGCCCTTTAGGGCTTTTTTTTATATTGCACATATGTAAAGGTATAAAGGAGTGGCGAAGTTTAGAAATTTAGTATAGGTGCAGTTTGAAGGTTAAGTTTAAATACAAAAATTAGATAAAAAAGAAAAAATGGCTGACAAAGAACTAACACAAACAGATAGATTATTTAAGGGCAAGAAGCTGCAAATGAGCCAGGTTTTTACAACTGAAGGTAAAGTGATTCCTGTGACTCGGATAAAAGTTGTCGACGAGCCTTTGAATGCACTTAGTGCTGATCTTGAGGATACACAAATAGAAATAGTCGGAAAATCAAAAGGAAAAGGATTTACCGGTGTTATGAAAAAATGGAATTTTAAAGGCGCGCAGGCAACCAGAGGGCAGTCAGACAAACCACGTTCGGGTGGGTCCATTGGCGCACAAACACCGAGCAGGGTTTTTAAAGGCAAAAAAATGGCCGGTAGGCATGGAAACAAACGTGTAACGCTAAAAGGCGCACGGATTATTAAAGTAGATACAACTACATCTGAGCTGTTGGTGTCCGGGCCAGTTCCGGGTGCGAGAAATTCAGATGTACTTATTAAGTTTAGTAAATAAAGTTTGGTAAATATATATGAAAGTTGATGTATTAGACATAAACGGCAAAACTGTCGAATCAATAGACTTGGATAAAAGCGTTTTTGAAATAACGCCTAATGAAATTGTGCTTGCACAGTACACTCGTGTTTTTGGGGCAAATCAGCGGCAAGGTACGTCAGCAAGTAAAACTCGTGCTGAAGTTTCAGGTAGCGGAAAGAAACCGTGGAAGCAGAAAAAGACCGGTCGCGCGAGACATGGATCAAAAAGAAGCCCACTTTGGCGACATGGTGGTATTGTACACGGGCCCAAACCGAAAAGCTGGACACTTGCACTTCCAAAAAAAATAAAGCAACTCGCTGTTAGGTCTGCACTTTCCAAAAAGGCTACAACTAAAAAAATAACCGTATTAAAGGAACTTGCACTCACAGAACCGAAAACAGCCGAAATTTCCGCCCTTTTTAAAAAACTTAATATGGAGCCACGACGCACACTTTTGATACTTGGGGAAAATGATCTGAACACAAGAAAAAGTGCAGCTAATGTAAAAGGACTAACAACCTCCCTTGTAGATAATTTGAACGCATTTGAAGTATTACTGGCGCACGATGTTATTTTTGAAAAAAACGCGCTAGTTAAGTTACAGGAAAAATATGCAGTTAAGTAAGATACTTATTAGACCGTTGATAACAGAAAAAAGCGCTGCGGATACCAGTGCGGAAAATCGCTATCATTTCAAAGTGAATGTCCGCGCGACAAAAAACGCTATAGCACAAGCTGTTGAGGAATTGTTTGTAGTTGATGTTATAGAAGTTGCAACACATGTAATGCCCGGAAAAAAGCGCAGAGTTGGTAAAACCAGGCAGTTTATCAGAACACCGAAATGGAAAAAAGCTATTGTTACGTTAAAAAGCGGACAGGAGATTAAGTATGATTAAAAATAGATATGCTAAAAAAGTAGCAGTTGTGAGTACACACCTGTATTTTTTAAGAACCGAAAGACATATATGATTAAAAAGTACAATCCGACAAGTCCGGGAATTCGGACACGAAAAACGCTAGTCAGAAGCCACCTGACAAAGAAAAGGCCTGAAAAAGGGTTAAGAAAACCGTTGAAGGGACATGTCGGGAGAAATAACGGCAGAATTTCAGTTAGATTTCGTGAACAAGGAGCAAAAAAGTATTACCGGATAATTGATTTCAAAAGAGATAAAACAAACATACCGGCAAAAGTTGCGGCAATTGAATATGATCCAAATCGCGGACCTGACATTGCTCTACTTCATTACGCTGATGGGGAAAAAAGGTATATTCTAGCACCGGAAGGGTTGCAAGTCGGTATGCAGGTTGTATCAGGCGAAAATGCCGAACCGGTTGTAGGTAATGCACTGCCGTTGAGAGTTATTCCGCTTGGGTTTGAAATACACAATATTGAGCTTAATCCCGGAAAAGGTGGCCAAATAGTACGAGGTGCGGGAACAAAGGCCATCATCTTGGCAAAAGAGGGGAGTTTTGTTAATGTAAAGCTCCCAAGCGGTGAAGTAAAGCGGTTCTCAGACGATTGTGTCGCTACAATAGGGGTTTTGGGGAACGCGGATCACAGGCATCAAAGACTTGGAAAAGCTGGTAAAATGAGACATTTGGGAAGACGACCACACGTAAGAGGGGTAGCAATGTCCAACCCTGCAAAACACCCCCACGCCGGTTCTTATAGAGATACCGGTACAGGTCATCCAAAAACACCTTGGGGTAAGCCAACAAGAGGGTATAAGACTCGTAAGCGGGTACACACAGACAAGTACATAGTTACGCCAAGAAAGCGAAAGAGATAAGGAAAAGGAATTATTATGACCAGATCACTGAAAAAAGGACCATATGTAGACGAAAAGCTAATGAAGAAATTAGCAAAAATGGCAGAGTCCGGGAAAAAAGGCCCGATTAAAACATGGGCAAGAAGATCAACAGTTACACCTGAAATGGTTGGCTACACCTTTGAGGTGCACAATGGCAGAAAACACATACCGGTTCAAATTTCGGAAGCTATGGTAGGGCATAAGTTAGGTGAGTTTGCGCCCACGCGTACTTTTAGAGGACACTCATCAAAGAAACTTAAGTAAAGAATATGAATACAGCAACAGTTTACGCAAAAAGCAATAATGTCAGGACCTCCGTCAAGAAGGTAAATCCTGTGCTCAGACTGGTGAGAGGTAAGGATGTTGCTGAAGCGCAGAGAATTCTGAAGTTTAATAAAACGAAGGCGTCAGATATAGTTTTAAAAACACTTAATTCTGCAATTGCCAATGCACGGAATAATTTAGATTTAAGTGAAAACAATTTGTATATTGCGGATGTGTATGTAAATGAGGGCCCTACTCTTATGAGTGCCAGGTTTGCGAGCCGCGCAAACTGGACAAGAATTTTTAAAAGAAGGGCACATATTGTAGTAGGTTTGTCGGAAAAGGTAAAAAAGTAATATGGGACAAAAGATACATCCATACGGTTATAGATTAGGAATTAATAAGGATTGGATATCTCGATGGTTTGTTGAGAAGAAAGATTTTGGCGATTTAGTTTTGGAAGACAGCAAAATCAGGAAATTTTTAGATGAGCGATTAAGTGCTGCCGGACTAGAAATGGTTCAAATTGAAAGATCATTAAACGAAGCAAATGTAACTGTGCGGGTCTCAAAGCCCGGCTTGGTAATTGGGCGCGGTGGTTCGGGTGTTGAGGATTTGGAAAAGGACCTTAGAAAAATTTCAAAGTCCAAAATTAAATTGACAGTAGAAGAAGTAAAAACACCGGAGCTTAATGCCAAGCTTGTTGCCGATTACATTTCACGGCAAATTAAACGCCGTGTTCGATACAGAAGGTTAGTAAATACGGCAATGCAGTCAGCGATGGACAAGGGCGCAAAAGGGATTCGAATTAGAGTTGCGGGGCTGTTAAGCGGCAGTAACACAATAGCTCGTGCGGAGACATACGAATTGGGATCAGTACCAACCCAAACTTTAAGAGCAAATATCGATTATGCGCAGGTGCATTGCGAAACAATATACGGCACTATTGGGATTAAAGTATGGATTTATCATGGAGAAACTACGTCGTAAAAAGCGGTTTTTAAGGAAAAAGCTATGTTAATGCCGAAGAAAGTAAAATTTAGAAGAACAATGCGCGGTACAAATAAAGGGCTTGCTACCAGAGGTGCAAGTATTGCGTTCGGCGAATACGGTTTAAAAGCTGAAGCGAGAGGTTTACTTACATCCCGCCAGATTGAATCTGCGAGGAAAGCTATTTCACATAAGACTAAGCGTGGTGGTAGGGTGTGGATCAGAATCTTTCCTGATAAACCGATTGTTAAAAAACCTAACGAAACCAGAATGGGAAGCGGAAAATCTCCGGTTAGTCACTATGCCGCGATTATTAAACCGGGTAGAGTGCTTTTTGAGATTGCAGGAGTTCCGGAAGAGGTTGCACGAGCAGCACTTAAGCGGGCGGCAGACAAGTTACCTATAAAGACAAGGTTTATTACAAGTGAAACAGATTAATAGGTTGTAAAATGGCAAAAAAAGAAAAAACAACATCAATAACTGAATATCGCAAAAAAAGCTCAGCTGAGTTGCGTGAATTGTTAAATTCAAGAAAGAGCGATATGGAAAAGCATGCTGTGGAAATTTTAAAACAGAAAGAAAAGAATGTAAGCAAAATGAAGTTTATAAGACAGGACATTGCCCGGATCATGACAGTGTTAAATGAGAAGCAAAAAGAGGTAAATAAAGTAGATAGTACGGGAACGGAGGAAAAAAATGCCTAAAAAAGTGTTAACAGGTCAAATTGTTTCTGCCAAAATGCAAAAAACTGTGGTTGTACAGGTGGAAATACCAAAAAAACATGCAGTGTATGGGAAAACAATTAAGAATACCCGCAGGTTTAAAGCACGTAATGAGATTGAAGCAAAACTTGGAAACATGGTCGTAATTGAAGAATGTAAACCATACAGTAAGGAAGTGACTTGGAAAGTTTTGGAGGTTGTGGAGGAGTAGGTATGATTCAAGTAGGGTCAACAATAAATGTTGCTGATAATTCAGGTGCCAAGAAGCTTAAAGTTATTGGTATTCCCGGTTATTCGAAAAAACGGTTTGCAGGAGTTGGGGATATTGTAACTTGTGCAGTAGACGGCGCATCATCCCGGGGTGTTGTACAAGATCACTCGGTTGTTAAAGCGGTTTTAGTTAGGACAAGAAAAGAAAAAAGACGCCGAGACGGTTCATATATTAGATTTGATGATAACGCAGGAGTAGTAATTGACAAAGACAAGCAGATGATTGGTACTAGAGTGTTCGGACCTGTTGCAAGGGAATTAAGAGATACAGGCTATTTAAAAATTGCGTCCTTAGCAAAGGAAGTGTGGTAAGGAAAAGTATATGAAGATTAAAAACGGAGACAAAGTAAAAATTATTGCAGGTAAAGACAAAGGCAAAGTCGGGAAGGTTGTTAAAGTGTATGCCGAAGAAGCCAAGGTAGTAGTAGAGGGTGTAAATATAGTAAAGAAACACATAAAAGCCAGAAAAACCGGCGAAAAAGGTGGTATAGTAAGCGTCGAACGCCCGGTACACGTTTCAAATGTACTGTTTTTTGATGATAAGATCGGAAAAACAACCAGAATCGGCTACCGGCTAGTTGAAGGTAAAAAGTACAGAATTTCCAAAGCTACAGGAGATGTTATTGATAAGTAAAGCTTATTAGGGTCAATGGTTATGAACAGACTACACGAGAAATATAATGAAAAAATAGCAAAAGAGGTTGCACAAGAGCTTGGATTGGCAAATGTGATGGAGGCCCCTAGATTAAGGAAAATAACTGTTAGTGCGGGTATTGGGAATTTTAGAGAAAGCAGAGAAGCAGTTGAGAGTTTTGAGCGTGAACTTGCTATGATTACCGGGCAAAAACCAAGTGAGAGGAAAGCAAAGAAATCAGAAGCAGGGTTTAAAGTTAGGAAAAACGATGTTATCGGGTATACGGTAACCTTACGAGGTGAAAGAATGTGGGCGTTTTTAGATAAATTGATTAACATTGTGTTGCCCAGAGTACGTGATTTCGGTGGTTTAAACTTGAATTCATTTGATAAAAATGGTAATTACTCTCTTGGGGTGGTCGAACATGTAATTTTTCCTGAGATCAACCCAAACGAAGTTAAAGGTATCAGGGGGTTGCAGGTAACATTTACAATTTCTGCACAAGATAGTCAACACAGTAAAGTTTTGATGGAAAAACTTGGTGTTCCGTTTAAAAAAAGTTAAGGTAGGGAAATAAATATGGCAAAAAAAGCAATGCTAGAAAAACACAAAAAAGGAAAGTTCAGATTTGAAGTACGCGAGTTTCATAGATGTGGTATTTGCGGAAATCCGCGCGGTTATATGCGTAGGTTCAAAATTTGCAGAAAATGTTTTCGGGAGTTAGCCCACAAAGGCGAACTTCCTGGTATAAGAAAGGCAAGTTGGTAGGGGGAGCTTATGAGCAGTGATTTATTGTCAAACATGTTAAGTTCAATAAAGAATGCAAGTATGGTTGGGAAGAAAAGTATCGAAGTGCCTTATAGCGGCGAATGTGAAGCGATTTTAGCAGTATTGGAAAAAGGCGGGTATCTTGCCGGTGTAAAAAAGTTTAAGCCGAAAGGGAAAAAATATCAGGCACTTGCACTTGAGCTTTCTTATAATGAATACGGACTGCCGAAAATTACCGCTGCGGAGCGCGTGTCTAAACCTGGCAGAAGAATTTATAAAACTAGTGATGAGTTAGGGTCAGTAATGAGCGGTTTTGGGTTATTAATTGTGTCTACATCTCGGGGAGTTATGTCGGGTGCAGAAGCAAAAAAGAAAAAATTAGGGGGAGAAGTCATTTGTAAAGTTTGGTAATTAACACTATGTCACGTATTGGAAAAAAAACAATTTTAATACCGGCAGGCGTTACAGTAACTGTGGCTGATGGAAGCGTTTTGGTTAAAGGTCCAAAAGGAGAATTATCGTACACTTACAGACCCGAAATTGAAGTTACAGTTGACGGTGATACTCTTGTGACCTCTGTTAAGACGGAGACAAAAGAATCTGTCGCGTACTGGGGGCTGACAAGAGCTTTAATTAATAATATGATAATCGGCGTGACTGAGGGGTTTGAGAAGAAACTTGAACTTATAGGTGTAGGTTATCGTGTTACCTCGCAAGGGCCCAAAAAAATTTCGATGACTGTCGGTCTATCTCATCCGGTAGAGTTTGAAGCACCTGAGGGTGTTGCACTTGAAGTTGAAGGCAATAAAGATATTACCGTTAAGGGAATTGATAAACAACTTGTTGGGTTGACTGCCGCGAAAATAAGAAAAATAAAGAAACCCGAGCCATATAAAGGCAAAGGCATAAAATATATTGATGAGGTAGTAAGAAGGAAAGCAGGTAAAGCCGGTAAGGCGGCAGGAGCATAGTTATGTATAAAGTAAATCCAACAACACAAAAACAAAGACGAAAACTGAGAGTTAGAAAAAAGGTGTATGGAAGTTCTAACACACCCAGACTGTCAGTTTTTAGATCAAACAAATATATTTATGCACAAGTGATTGACGATAAGGTTGGGGTTACTTTAGTGTCAGCTTTTGGAAAAAAAGATACAAAAGCCGCGGAAAAGGTGGGCGAAGATTTGGCAAAAAAGGCGATTGCGCAGAAAATAAATAAAGTTGTTTTTGATAAGGGAAGTTACAAGTATCATGGGCGTGTAAAAAGTTTAGCCGAAGGTGCGCGTAAAGGCGGCCTGCAGTTTTAAAAAATGGAATATTATACACAAAAAGAATTTGAAGAAAGAGTTGTTGAGACAAAAAGAGTGTCAAAAAAGACGAAAGGTGGTAATAGACCTGGGTTTTCAGCACTTATTGTTGTCGGAGACAAAAAAGGGCGGGTAGGTGTAGGCCTTGGAAAAGCGCCTGATATTTCTGTTGCTATTCAAAAAGGGATTAAACTTGCAAAAAGAGATTTAGTGGAAGTAAAAATAGTAAACGGCACGATTCCGCACGAAGTCGAAGCTAAGTATAAATCATCATATGTAAAGCTGATGCCGGCACCTGAAGGGTCAGGTATTATTGCGGGTGGTGCTGTTAGACATATAGTTGAGCTTGCCGGAATTAGCAGTATTTCAGCAAAATTACTTGGATCAAACAACAAAGCGACGAGCATAGCTTGTACTTTAAAGGCGTTGAAAATGCTTAAAGGAAAAAACTAATGTTACACGACTTAAGAAAAATAAAAGGAAATAGAGGTAAGGCAAAGCGCGTCGGGCGTGGTTATGGAAGTGGGAAGGGCGGTCACACGGTGGGTCGTGGTTCTAAAGGATTAAAAGCACGAGGTAAAGTGCCGTTTGGCTTTGAAGGCGGGCAGGTTCCGTTATACAAAAAAATGCCACAAATTGGCGGATTTAGGAATCCGACAAAAAAAGCAATAACCCATGTATCGCTTAGCCAGTTTAATAGGTTTAACGCAAACAGTACGGTAACTCCTCAAGATTTAGTGGATGCAAAAGTACTCAAGAGGTTGCCTAAACACGGTGTTAAAATATTAGCTAACGGCAAAATCGAAAAAAAACTTACTATAAAAGGGTTTTTGTTTTCCGAATCGGCTAAAAACCAGCTCGAACAGGCAGGGTGCAAAGTAATAGCATAAGAGGCAAAAAGAAAAAGTATTATAAAAAACATAAAAACAGACAGTCATGTTCAAAACACTAAAAATTGCAGCAGTACGTAAAAAGATATTATTCACACTTTTTATTATTGCGGTTTACAGATTGTTGGCTCACATTCCGGTGCCCGGGGTTGATACTCAAGCAATTGGTGAGTTTGTTAGTTCCAGCCAGTTGTTAGGTTTTTTTGATTTATTTAGCGGCGGGGCCTTAAGTAATTTTTCTATTGTTACATTAACACTCGGACCGTACATTAATGCGTCTATAGTTATACAGCTGCTAACCGCCCTTGTACCATCGTTAGAAGAATTGTCCAAAGAAGGCGAAGCAGGTCGGGAAAAGCTAAATCAATATACCCGAATTTTAACCATTCCGATTGCAGTAATTCAAGCTTACGGAATGTACTTTTTGTTAAGTCAACAGACTTTACCTGATGGTTCCAAAATCATCGGTGAGTTAAGTGGTTTGGATTTACTGATTTTTGTATTGACATTAACCGCAGGCAGTATGTTTCTTGTTTGGTTAGGCGATTTGGTTACAGAATACGGTGTGGGCAACGGAATTTCCATCCTAATTTTTGTGGGTATAATTAGTCAGCTCCCAACTACTGTGATGCAGCTAACCCAAATGGCGCAAACTGACGCGGTATTGCTGTTGCTGGGTTTTGCCGCGCTTAGTTTGTTAGTCATTCTAGGTGTTGTAATGGTAAATGAGGGTACACGAAATGTACCAATAGAGTATGGCAGAAGAGGTACCACTTCACAAAAAGTTACGAATTATTTACCCATCAAAATAAATCAGGCGGGTGTAATACCAATTATTTTTGCCGTATCCGTAGTAATGTTACCCGCATTAATAAGTGGACCGTTAATTGCATCTTCCAGTCCGGTTTTGCACGATATTGGTGTATTTTTGGGAACACATTTTAATCAAGCCTCTTTAGGGTATAACTTATTTTATTTCTTGCTTGTTGTCGCGTTTACCTTCTTTTACACATTTATTCAATTTAATCCGGAAAAAATTGCCGATGATATTAAAAAACGAGGCGGCTTTATTCCCGGAATTCGACCTGGAAAATCTACAAAAGAATATTTACAGGGGGTAGTTGTGCGGCTTACATTATTTGGTTCGTCATTTTTAGGGTTAATTGCTATTTTGCCGTGGATTCTTGGCGCGTTATTTGGGTTTAGCAATTTAACTGTTGGGGGCACGAGCTTATTAATTGTAGTTTCGGTTGTTTTGGAAACAATAAGACAAATTCAGTCCCAGGCAGTGCAAAGAAGTTATGAAGGGTTTTTGGATTAAGTAACAAGGGTTAAATGGTAAAATAAATCTATGTTTGATACAGCTAAAGCCGTTAATAAAGCTCGCAAAATGCAATCACAAGTTAAGAAGATTCAACAGAGCGTTTTTTATCGCGAAGAAAAAGGTGATAACGCAACTTTAGTTCGTGGGGATAAGCACATAGAGGAATTAATTATTGATGGTGAAGAGCGCAAGGATATTAAAGAGCTGTTAAATGAGGCATTCAAACAGGTCGACAAGAAAATGGAAAAAGCCGCGCGGAATGAGATGGACGTTGGTGAAGTAAAAGAAATGTTAGGGATGTAACTTTTGTATGAAGATTTTACTTTTAGGCCCACCGGCTTCAGGAAAAGGAACTTTAGGAGATTCACTCAGTGAATTATTAGGTATTCCATTAATTACTGCAAGCGCTCCTTTGAGGGCTTTACCGCCGGAGCATCCGAGATATGCCGAAATTCATGACTTAATGAACAAGGGCGAGCCGGCGCCAAAAGATTTTTTGGGTGATCTATTAAGAGCAAGAATTGCAGAGGAAGATTGTAAAAACGGTTTTATTTTGGACGGGTGGTGCCGTATGATGGTTGACCTTGAATATTTTGATCCGCAGGTAGATGTAGTGCTTGAGATTAAGTTATCCAGAGAATCAGCGATTAAGAGGATTTCGGGCAGAAGAATTTGCGAACCGACAGGCGAGGTTTATAACATCTATACTTTACCTCAAGAGAAACTTGCTGAGTGTGAAGGCAAATTAATTCAGCGGGCTGATGACAAAGAGGAAGTTGTAAATAACAGATATGACCAGTATATAACCGATACTGCCAAAGTAGTCGATCATTACAGAACTAAAGGCATATTACTTGAAATTGACGGTGAACCTTCCCCCGCTGAGGTGTTGCAGTTGGCTAAGGAGAAACTTAAGCTCTAGTATGATTAATATAAAAACCCCCGAACAAATAAGAATAATGCAAGAAGGGGGAAGTATCGCTTCTATTGCGTTGCGGGAAGTACTTAAAGAAGTAAGTGTGGGTGTTAAAACCATAGAGCTGGATAAAGTTGTGGAAACAGTTATTTTAGATCATGGAGCTGAGCCGTCTTTTAAGACTGTAGACAATTATAATCATTCCACATGTATTAATGTAAACGCCGGGATTGTCCACGGCATTCCCAACAATTATGAAATTCGTTCGGGAGATGTGGTAAGTATTGATTTAGGTGTTTTACTCAAAGGCTTCCACACCGATTTGTCATATTCTGTGGAAGTTGATACACAAAATGAACAAGAGTTTTTGCGTGCGGGTAAAGCAGCATTAAAAAAAGCGGTATCAAACTGCGTTGTAGGTAAAAGACTTGGAGATGTGTCATTTGCAATCCAGCAAGAGGTGGAATCACACGGCTATAGTGTTTCAGACGAGTTGGTAGGACACGGTATTGGGCGTGAGTTACATGAGGATCCGTATGTGCCGTGTTATGGCGAACCGGGTACCGGGCTTAAATTAAAGGAAGGTATGGTGTTTGCGATTGAAGTAATTTACCAAAAAGGCAAACCGGAGTTAAAATTAGCAGCTGATGATTGGACGTTATCAACAGCCGATAGTAGTTTGTCGGGACTGTTTGAAAAAACCATAGCCGTAACTAAAAACGGGCCGGTTGTAATAACGGATTTTGATTGACGGTAAAGCCTTATTCTGCTATTATTTGCCCCGTCAGTCTAATTAGAACTTAATGAGTAATACAAAAGAAGTTGTAACAAAAGAAGGAATAGTCAAAGAATCACAAACCGCAGGGTTGTTCAAAGTTGAATTTGAAGATGAAACGGTTGCATGGGGGGTTCTATCGGGGAAAATGCGTAAGTTTAGGATAAACATTTTGCCGGGAGATAAGGTAAAAGTCGAGTTTTCTCCGCACGATCTGACAAGAGGAAGGATAACCTATAGGTATAGATAATATTGATTTACAGTAATCAAGTTCCTAAAACTACAACCTATAGCTTATCGACACAAATATGAAAATTAGAAGTTCGATTAAAAGAATGTGCAGAGAGTGTAAAATTGTAAGGCGTGAGGGCGTTCTTAGGGTTATTTGTACAAACCCAAAGCACAAACAACGCCAAGGTTAAAGGATTTTATGGCTAGATTATTAGGTATGGATATACCTGATGACAAAAGAATTGTAATTTCGCTTACATATATTCGTGGGATTGGGCGTACTACCTCTGAGAAAATTTTGCACTCAGCCGGTATTGATGAAAGTATTAGAACAAAAGACCTGAAAGACGCTGATTTCGCGAAATTAAGAAGTACAATCGAGGAGTTGAAGATTCCGGTTGAAGGTGAATTACGCCGAATTAACAGCCAGAATATTCGCCGCTTGCAGGATATTAAATCATACAAAGGCGATAGGCATGCAAGAGGGTTACCGGTACGCGGACAAAGAACAAGATCAAATGCGAGAACCAGAAAAGGCAAGAAGAAAACTGTTGCGGGAGCACAAAAGAAGGCAACAGCAAAGAAATAACAAAGTTAGCTGATAAGTTATGGCAGAAAAAAGTAAAAAAACAAAGAAAAAGAAAAAAGCTACGCAAATTCCCTCAGCGGGAAGAGTGTACATTAGTGCAGGTTTTAATAATACATTAATAACAATCACGGACGCAGAGGGCAACGCGCTATTTTCCGGTAGCGCAGGAACGTCGGGTTTTAAGGGGTCAAGAAAGTCAACACCTTATGCCGCAACCAAATCTACTGAGGCAGTTGCGCAACAGGCACATGACGCCGGAGTGAAAGAAGTAGCAGTTTTTGTTAAGGGACCGGGTATGGGGCGTGTAGCGTCAATAAAAGCTTTAAAAAGCGCAGGCTTGAGAGTAACTTCAATAGCTGATTTAACACCTATTCCTCACAACGGGTGTCGCCCAAGAAAGAAAAGAAGGGTTTAAAGATAAAATATGGCTAGATATACAGAATCAAAATGCAAACAATGTAGACGTGAAGGCGTAAAGCTGTATCTAAAAGGTGCACGGTGTGAATCAGAGAAGTGTGCTATAAACAAAAGGAACTATGCCCCGGGTCAACATGGCGGTAGTTATAAAAGAAGACAATCAGAATACGGCAGACAGTTAAGAGAGAAACAAAAAGTAAAGCGCACCTACGGTCTGCTTGAAAAACAGTTTAAAAAATATGTGGACAGCGCATTAAACAAAAAAGGAGTTTCGGGTGAAATGCTTATGCAGCAACTTGAAACAAGACTTGATAATATGGTATACAGAAGTGGTTTTGCGACATCCCGTGCACAGGCTCGTCAGTTTGTGCGGTCGGGTCTTTTCACTGTAAATGATGGTATTGTGACAATACCGTCGTATCAGGTACAGGTCGGAGATATTATTAAGCCTATTAGTTTTGAAAAAATTCGGTTGAGAGAAGGCTTTTTAATGCCGGACTGGCTCGATGCCAACGTTAAAGAGAAATACGTAAAATTTGCCCGACTTCCAGAACTTGGGGAAGTGACAGAAGGGTTACAAGTGCAATTAATTATAGAGTTTTATTCTAGGTAATTATAATTACTTAAGGAGGTAAAAGTGTTATTACAAACTAGCGACGTAAAAATTAAAAAAGTGTCAGAAAAAAATAACGTAGGTGTTTTTGAGTTCGCACCATTACCGGCAGGTTTTGGGAGAACGTTAGGAAGTTGTTTGCGCAGAATCTTACTTACTTCTTTGCGCGGCGGTGCTGTAACAGAGGTACGTATACCTAAGGTTACGCATCAATTTACCTCGATCCCGGGTGTAAAAGAAGATGTTGTTGAGATTTGTCAAAATTTGAAAGCGATTGGTGCGCAAGTACATAGTAATGGTCCAGTTATCGGGCGAATCGATAAAAAAGGTAAAGGTCCGGTGACCGCTGGTGATATTGTAATTTCTTCAGAAGTAGAAATTGTTGACAAAAACGCGTACATCTGTGAATTAGCCGATGCCAAATCAACTTTTGAGGCTGAGATAACTTTTGAACCGGGTGTAGGCTACAGTCCTGTTGAAGACAGAAAATCCTCGAAAGTTGGCGTAATTTTGGTTGATGCCTTGTTCTCACCGGTAAGCGCTGTGTCTTATGATGTTGAGTTAACCAGAAAAGGCGATGTATCAGGCTTAGACAAACTAACCGTTACGGTTACCACAAATGGTGGTGTCAGCCCCGAAGATGCAATTACCGAATCAGCTACTATTTTGCGGAATTTCTTTTCCCGTTTCGCGAAAGGTGCAGATCCCGAAGAAGTGGTCGAAACAACTGGTTCTGAGGAACTAGGTTCTACCACAGGCGGTGACGTATACATCGAAGATTTAGCTCTACCTACAAGAACAATTAATGCGCTCAAAAATTCAGGCATTGATACACTTGCCAAATTAGCTAAATTATCAGACGAAGACATGGCAGATATCAAAAATTTAGGTGACAAATCAGTAAAAGAAATTCAGAAACTGTTAAAAAAGGAAGGGTATGAGGCATAGAGTTTCTGGGAAAAGACTTGGCAGAGATAGGGGGCATAGAACAGCTTTACAAAAAAGCTTGTCCAGATCTTTAATATTAGACGGGAAAATAGAAACCACATTGGCTAAAGCAAAGTTCGTTAAACCGTATGTTGAAAAACTGGTTACCAAAGCAAAAAAAGGGCCTGATTTTACTACTATAAATAGAGTGTACGAGAAACTAGGCTCAAAAGAAGCCACACGCGTGTTATTTGAAGATATTTCACCAAGATTTGTTGGCAGGAACGGCGGGTACACCAGAATTGTTAAATTGGGATTTAGAGACGGGGATAAGGCTGCTATGGTTAGACTAGAATGGGTTGTCGGAAAAAAAGGTGCGAAAGGCAAGAAAGATAAAACCCACGATGGTAAGACAGAAAAAGATCAAAAACCGGTAGAAAGTACTAAACCGACTGCCGACACGCAGAAAAAGAAAAAAACTTTGGTAAAAAAGTCACAAAAAGTGAAACCAAGTACTGCTGATGCGAAAAAAACAGCTGAAGCCGGGAAGGATGCGAATGAAACAAACTAAAACCACAACTACAAAAAAAGAAAACATTACACGTGCCTGGCATTTTATAGATGTTGAAAACAAAGTACTTGGTAGGGTAGCCTCTGATATTGCAGTTATACTAATGGGTAAAGATAAAGCTAATTACTCGCCGACTATGAACTCTGGTGGAAAAGTTGTAGTAACGAACGCGGCCAAAATTGCCGTAACGGGAAACAAGCTGACCGGTAAAATATACTACAAACCAAGCGGCGATGGTTATCCGGGAGCTACGAAGGAAGAAAGTCTAGCGAAATTACTAGCACGCAGACCGGAAGAAGTTGTAAGAAGGGCAGTTAAAGGCATGCTCCCAAAAAATAAACTAATACAAGAAAGAATGAAGAATTTATATGTATATGCAGGAAAAGAGCATCCGCACAGTGGGCAGGAAAAAAGTTAAAAAAGCGGAGAAAATAAGTAATTTTAAAAATAGTTATGCCAAGACCAAAAAAAGCTGAAAACACAAAAGAAGAAACAAAAACAATAGACGGAAAAGCTGAACATGTAAAAACTGCGAAGCAAAACCTAATTACAGGAACCGGAAGGCGGAAAACCGCAGTCGCCCGTATATTTTTGTATGAAAAAAAAGGTGATTTTGTAATTAACGATGTTAGTATTGACAGCTACTTCCCTACAGAGAATGAAAAAATGGAATGGTCAAAGCCATTTCATGCTGTTGGGGTATCACATCCTGGCGCACAGTTTAGCGGAACCGTTAAAGTTAGCGGATCAGGAAAAAACTCACAACTAGGTGCGGTGGTTTTAGGATTTGCACGTGCGTTGGCGACTTTAAGCGAAGAAAACAGAGTATCTTTGCGCCGTGCAGGTTTGATGACACGGGACTCACGAATGGTCGAGAGGAAGAAACCGTTTTTACGTAAAGCGCGCAAGCGAAAGCAGTATAGCAAGAGATAGGAAGAATTAGTTTTGGTTTGTAATCTTAAGCCGATATAATTGCAGTACAGTTATGTTGCCCAACCATTTATGGAAATTTAACAGTGCAGTTTTTTGTTTTACTTTTTTATTATTGTCCATTTCATTTTCTGTAAGCGCAGTACAACCAGATCAAAATTTAGCTAATTCACGGGCATCATTTTGGGGCGAGGATGCTAGCGATTCAGCCGGGATCCTTGTTGCAATTGCAGGCGATGTCAATGGTGATGGGTACGATGACATATTAATAGGCGCACACAATGACGATGATGGAGGAAATAACGCTGGGCAATCATACTTAATTTTTGGTAAAGCAACAGGCTGGGCTATGGATACTGATTTATCTGCTGCGGATGCTAGTTTTTGGGGGGAAGCAGCTGGGGATGTAAGTGGCAATTCAGTTTCTGGTGCAGGTGATGTTAACAATGATGGTTACGATGATATTCTTATAGGTGCTTACAATAATGATGAAGGCGGGGCTGATGCGGGACAAACATACTTAATCTTTGGTAAAGCATCAGGTTGGGCCATGGATACTGATTTATCTGCTGCAGATGCTAGTTTTTGGGGTGAGGATAGTAGTGACCGGAGCGGATTTGCCGCACAAGGAGCCGGAGACGTTAACAATGATGGATACGATGACATCTTAATAAATGCGTACGCTGATGAAGATGGTGGATCCAATGCAGGACAAACATACTTAATCCTTGGTAAAGCAACAGGCTGGGCTATGGATACTAGTTTATCCACTGCAGATGCCAGTTTTTGGGGTGAGGACAGTGGTGATTTTAGTGGGTTTAAGCTTGCCGGGAAAGGAGATGTTAACAATGATGGTTACGACGACTTTCTGCTTGGGGCATTGTTTGACGAGGACGGTGGATCAAACGCTGGGCAGGTGTATTTAATTCTTGGGAAATCTTCGGGCTGGGCAATGGACACTAGTTTATCCACTGCAGATGCTAGTTTTTGGGGTGAAGATTCAACAGATCAGGCTGGAACCAGTGTTTCCATAGCGGGTGATGTCAATAATGACGGGTATGCCGACATTTTGATAGGTGCGTATGGCGATGAGGATGGCGGCGGCGTATATGCCGGGCAGGTGTATTTAATCTTTGGTAAAGCATCAGGTTGGGCCATGGATACTAGTTTATCCACTGCAGATGCCAGTTTTTGGGGCATAGATTCAGGAGAGCAGGCGGGCGAAAGCGTTTCCAGTGCGGGTGATGTCAATAATGACGGGTATGACGACATCTTAATAGGTGCAACAAGCGATGATGATGGTAGCTCAAATATGGGACAAACATACTTAATCTTTGGAAAAGCAACGGGTTGGGTGATGGATACAGATTTATCTACTGCAGACGCTAGTTTTTGGGGTGAGGATAGTAATGATATTAGCGGAAAGTATATTTCCAGTGCGGGTGATGTCAATAATGACGGGTATGACGACATTTTAATAAGTGCTACCGGGGATGAAGAGGGCGGCGGTGCAAATGCTGGTCAGACATATCTGATACTTGGAGACAATATTGTTGTATCCCATACTGACGATACTACCGAAGTTGTGGAAAACGGCGCAACAGATGTAATTGAGGTTTCCATGACCGCGTACCCTGCTCAAGATGTTGTAGTTGAGTTATCAGCAGCTAACGGAGAGCTTGAATTTACTCCCTCGTCACTAACATTTACATCTGCCAATTGGAGAAGTTCCCAGTCAATTACCGTAAGTGTGGTTGATGATAGTGAGTACATGGGAGACAGAACTGATGATATAGAATTCACAGTAACAAGTGCTGACACCAGTTTTGATGATTTTAGTATGCCGGCGTTTACAGTTAACATTATCGAGGATGAAGCTGAGCCGGAGGACGAAGTCGAGGACGCTGAATATAGAGATTTTGACGAGGATCGCGGAGGGACATCACACTATAATTTAAAAATAGCATTTATTTCCGGTATAGCCGTTGGAGATTCTGTGGACTTGATTGAAGCAGAGACAAAAAACAGAAATGACAAAATAAAACTAATTACTTTTAATTCAAATAAACCCCATTTCATTTTTAAGAAAATTGCTGAAGATGATAAGGATGTTGATGTTTCAAGGTATGATGTGCAAATTCAAAAAGTTGACTCTATTTCACTTGAGCGTTTAGACAATTATAAAACTATAATAAAGGGAATCAGACATGATTCCCCTTCTAAGGGTAAAAATTCTGTTGTAAAAAACGGATTCAAAATTAGATATAAAGGAGAGAATAGCGACACAATAGAGGTTTATCCACACGATAATTCTAAAATAATAAAGGACGGTATATATTATGTAAGAATAAAAGCACGAGACAAATCCGGAAACTCAATAAATTCAGATGAGATAAAACTAATTATTGATACCAAAGTCACACCTGTTCTTGAATAATACTTTTTTTTACATCACTCAATAACATCTCTAGTTTTTCAAGCTTTTTTTCAAGTTCGCTTGAGTGCGATTCTGAAAAAGTTATTAAAGGTACCTCATATTTTGCTGAAATCTCCTCTAATACTTTATATGGTGGGGTTATTCTGCCGGTCTCGTACGCAGAAATTGTTTTAGCCGATACCCCGATTTTTTGCCCAAAACGCTTTTGTGACAGCTTATTTTTATCCCGGATCTTTTTTATCTGTGTACCTAATTTTTTGGGCATAGTATGTCTAGCAATGTTAGAGCATACAATATTGATATACATGTTGCAATAACCTATATTGGATTTAATGTCCACAGACTTATCACTCAACAATTTAAATTTACAGGATAGGCCTAGAGAAAGGTTGTTAAAACAAGGAGCAGCAGCATTAACTGACGCCGAGTTATTAGCACTTGTGTTAAGGTCTGGCGGTAAAAGTTCGTCAGTCTTAGTTCTAGCCCACAAAATTTTGAACGAGTTTGGAGGATTGCTGGGTTTATTCACTACCGATATAGCTAAACTTATTAAGTTGGAAAATATTGGAATAGCAAAGGCAACAAGTATTTTAGCGCTGGCCGAAATTTGTATGCGGGTTAAATTTGTTACTAATACAAAAAATCCGGTAATTACCGGTCCAAAAGATATTTTTACGCTTTTGCGCAAAGAGTTTTACGGGAAAACAAAAGAACATTTATATTTAGTCTCGCTAGATTCACGTAATAAAGTGATTTCCGCCGATTTGGTGTCTATCGGGACATTGAATGAGTCGCTAATACACGCTCGTGAAGTATTTAGAATCGCGCTCACAAAAAATGCTGCATCAGTAATTTTGGTGCATAACCACCCATCGGGCGATCCAACACCCGGAAATTCAGATATTGAAGTAACCGAACGCATGAATTCTGCGGGCCAAATTTTAGGAATTGCGGTACTGGATCATGTTGTTGTATGTAATGACTCCTTTGCGAGTATCAAAGCTATGAACGTGTTTGATAAATATGGATCGAGCCGTGTGAAAGAGCTTGGTTTGTTTGATCAGTACTAAATTTTTCGAAAGGAGGTGGATACATGAATAAATTAACTAAAGTGAAAATAATGAAAAAGGCGTTAGTTATATACGGCTTGTTAGCGGTGTTAGTTTTGTGTGCTGCGGGTGTAGCGTTCGCGGCGTTTACAGATCAGTCGAAGATACAAGGTAGTACTTTTTCTGTAGGATCAGCCGACATCAGATTACTTGCTGATTTAGGCGGAGGAGTAGTTGAGTCTAATTTGGTTGACGAAAAACCCGGCCCGACATTTAGTGGTATTCATCCTTTTTGGGTTGGGGATTATCTTGTAAAAGTTTATAACAACGGATCGGCACCGGTAACATTAACATCAAATGCGTATTACGAAACAGTAAATGACCCCGACGATTTAAGAAGCATTATTTACGTACAACCGTTTGCATGGAACGACCTAAATGCCGACGGTGTTTTGGATGATGGAGAATTGGGAGTTTCGTTAGGTGTAAAAGATACAATAATTAAATACAAAACCGTTGGGTATAATTTTGGGAATTTAAATGGCGGGGAAGTAAAAAATTTGGTTTTACGGTTTTCAACCGATACCATTTCTGACAGTAAACAGGGAGCAAATGCGCTATTTGATTTTGAGTTTGATTCGGTTGGGGTTGAGTAGTATGTAGCTTTTTTGTTGCAATGTCTGTGTTTCGCGCCGGGAGAGCACGGACATTGTAGCTATAAACCTATAATTTTTTAATTTCTTTGGAAATTGTGTTAAAGAACCTATAACTATTGCAATTGTGCTTAGAGTTATGCTAAGCTCAGTGTGAATGTGTCTTATTTTGGGGGAGCGAAACTATAGAGGAGGTTGTTGTGGGTAAGCTGTGGAATGTCTTTTTTGGAACGGAAACCAATGATGGGGAGGTCATTTTCGTGAGAGACGGCGTTATCTCCGATAGGAGAAGTTCCGAAATAGTAGATCGGCGACCCCCTAGGGATGCGCGAAGACAGCGCGGAAGAGGAACGGACGGTCACAATAAGAGGTCGCCAAATCCAGGCCCGCACAGCGGTTAACTAACACATTTTGGAGTCAGGTGCCTTCCCCCACCGCACAGGTGCCTGACTCTTCTTTTTGTATATAAAATTCACAACATTATTAATTAATTTTTAGCACAGCTAGTTATATATATATTAGGAAATTAAGTAGAAAAAGTTTATTTGAAAATACGGTGGTCCTCAAATCGGAAGAGGGTTTGATTGTAAGACCACCGTACTAGCTCCACCAGCTCCTCCCCCCGTGTCGCGCCCTTCTTGTGTGGGTCTTGTGCAAACTCATACTACCTTCAACATCACTATAAGTCAACCCCACGACGCACGGAACCACAGCAAAACCACCCGGTTCACCAAAAAATTATGCTATCATCAATTTATGTTAAAAAACCTGCCGTTTGAACCATTCGACTTTGTCCGCTGGTATTTTGCCGACTTTCCTGTATATCTTTTTAAATTGGCAAAAAAAATTGTTGTATTAGTAAACAATGAGCTAGGTCTAACACTAAATTTTCGACTGCTTTTCACCCCGTTATTCGGAGACTACACATACATAGGGAGACTTATTGGTTTTATAGTGAGGGTGTGCCAGGTCGTATTTGGATTACTTTTCCTCTTGCTCACCTTTATTTTTGCATACCTATCTCCGGTGATTTGGTTTTTATTACCACTCATTATCGCGGTATATCTGAAATTTTGGGTATTGCTATATTTTGCTGTGGTATTTTTTTCATGGTTATTACTGCACAAAGAAAAACCAAAAAAACGGGTGGCACAGGTTTCCGGCGATGCTATAAACGAAGCATTCAGATTAACCGCAGCGCAGTATGTCCATGAGCTGACATCGGCCGGTAGAATTACACCTGAATTTCTCGCGCAAAGAGAAATCGCACGTGTACTAATGCGACTTGAGCTAACGTCCCCCGATTTCTTAACTAAGCTTGGTGAGCAAAGACCAAATTTTGCCGATCTTGAAAAACGTGCTTTTGAATATGCAAAAAAACAAAACACACGGTATGTTGATCCGGAGCATGTGCTAGTTGCGGCGATATCATTAGTACCTAAAATTGAAAATCTCTTAGCTGAATTTTCGTCAACACTTGATATGGTGGAACAAACGGTTGTATGGGTGGTGGGTGAGCATGAACGGCTGGCAAAGGTGCTTTTTTGGCAGGAAGATTATGAATTGCCGCGAATGGGTGGTATTGGCAGGGGAATGACAGGGCAGGTTACACCTAAATTAAACGCTATTTCCCAAGATTTTACTAAAATGGCACAAAAAGGGTATGTAAGAAATGTTGTTGCGCATAAGAAAGAAATTCAAGATGTAACTACTTTATTAAGCGGAAACAAAAAAAATGTTTTGCTTATTGGTCCACCCGGGTGTGGTAAAACATCTGTTGTACTTGGTATTGCGCAAAACATTGTTAAAGGCACCGATGAGCAGGCAATAAAATTTAAACGGATTGTTGCTTTGGATACAGGTTCTCTTCTTGCGGGTACAAAATCAGTCGGGGATATCTCGGAAAAAGTCCAGGAAGTTATGAGGGAAGCAAAATCGTCCGGTGACATTATTATCTTTTTTGATGAAATTCACAATTTTATTTCTGGCGCAAACGGCGGAGATGGCTCGGCAATTTTTGCACTTTTTGAAAACCATTTGGTTGGGTCGGACATGCAGTTCATTGGAGCCACAAACCTTGAAAACTACCGCAAATATATTGAACCAAGCGGTGCGTTTGCACGGCTATTCGAAATAGTAGAGATTCCGGAAGCATCACCCGAAGAAACTCTAGATGTTCTCAAAGGAAAAGCGCGTGATCTTGAAAAGGAATCTAATATTTTAATATCATATCCGGCGTTAGCAACAATCATTGACCTATCCAAAAAATTAATTCACGAGCGAGTTTTCCCCGATAAAGCAATAGACGTCTTAATTCGCGCCAGCGCCTCAGTTACAAAAACTTCAAAATATTTAACAACCGCCGAAATTCGCGCTGTAATTTCAGAAATGACTCACGTACCGGTGACTACTTTGTCGGAAGACGAATCAACTAAATTACTAAATTTAGGCGATGAGCTAAAAAAACGGGTTATCGGGCAGGATCACGCGTTAGGCCAGGTTGTAAAAGCACTGCAGCGCGCAAGAGCCGGTATTAGGAATGAAAATAAGCCAATTGCAAGTTTCTTGTTTGTGGGTACTACCGGTGTAGGAAAAACCGAAACCGCAAAGGCACTTGCTTCCACCTATTTTAATGACGAAAAGGCGATGATCAGATTAGATATGAGTGAGTATCAGGAGCAAAATAGTATAAAAAGATTGATCGGAGATCCTGGCGGCGAAAAGCAGGGTATTTTAACCGAAGCAGTAAGAAACAGACCATACTCATTAATTTTGCTTGATGAAATTGAAAAAGCCTATTCAAGTATTTTACTTACATTTTTGCAGGTTTTAGACGACGGTAGGTTAACTGATGCTGCTGGTGTCACTGTTAACTTTACGAACACAATTATCATTTCAACAAGCAACGTGGGAACGAGATCGCTGCAAGAAGTATCAGCCCGCGGCGGAACAGTAGAAGAAATGGAACAAGTAGCCACCCGCGAAGTGCGAAATCATTTTGCGCCTGAATTTTTAAACAGGTTTGACGGTGTAATAGTGTACAAACCGTTAACAGTAGATGTAGTGCGTAAAATTTGTGATCTAATGTTAAACAGAGTTAGAAAAATGAGCGAAGAAAAAGGAATTAAGGTAAGTTTTAAGCCGGAATTGCTTGATGAGTTGGTTAAGCGCGGATATAGCGATGAATGGGGAGCGCGTGAACTAAGCAGGACAATAAGTGATTCGGTGGAATCTTATTTAGCACTCAAAATGTTGTCCAAGGAAATTATGCGTGGGCAGGAAATTGAACTTGGATTGGAAGTTTTTGGGTCTCATTAACTTTTAAGACCTGTTATACTCCGTACATATGATAGACAAAAACGAATATTATGAGCGATTGGAGCAGTTAAAAAAAGACCTGTTCATAACTGAAAAAAAAGCAAAAATTTCTAAATTAGAAGCAAGGCTAAATGATGAAAAATTGTGGGATGACTGGGAAGAAGGCCAAAAGGTTTCTCGTGACCACGCCGCGTTAAAAAAAGATGTAGAAGATTATGAAATGCTCGAACTGCTTTTGGAGGAAGGGCTCGAAAAAAACGACGAAGCCGCGCTGGCGAGATTTGAAGCCGATATTAAAGTTGTCGAAGTTAAAACATTTTTATCGGGAAAACATGATAAGGGTGGCGCACTATTAACTATTCATGCGGGACAAGGTGGCACAGAAGCAATGGATTGGACACAAATGCTTTTTCGCATGTACACAAGGTACGTTGAAGCTAAAAAATGGAAGCTTGAGTTAATAACCAAAATAGCCGGAGAAGAAGCCGGTTTGAAAACAGTGTCAGCAGAAGTTAGTGGTCCATATGCATATGGGTTATTGAAAAATGAATCAGGTGTGCACCGGTTGGTTAGACAGTCTCCGTTTAACGCTGATAACCTAAGACAGACCTCTTTCGCGTTGGTGGAAGTTATACCTGTATTAGCGGATGATATCGAAATAACTTTAAATCCTGATGATATTGACTTTGAATCTTTTAGGTCAGGCGGCGCGGGAGGGCAAAATGTAAATAAAGTATCTACAGCTGTTAGGTTAAGACACAAACCGTCCGGTATTGTGGTTGAATGCCAAGAAGCCCGTACTCAGGGAAAAAATCGTGAAAAGGCATTAACTGTGCTTAAATCAAGATTGTATATTTTGGAACAGCAAAAACTCAAATCCGAAAAAAATGAACTTAAAGGGGAATATAAAACTCCCGGGTGGGGAAATCAGATTAGAAACTATGTGCTACATCCATATAAGTTGGTAAAGGATTTACGGACACAGATCGAACATCCAAATCCTGATGCGGTATTAGATGGCGATTTGGATTTATTTATTGATGCGGAAGTAAAGCTTACCATAGGAACCAAACCTTAGAAAGGTTAACAAAAATACGCTCCAAAAAACACAACCAAGATAAGGATCTAGACAAATAATGTACTCAATAATATACTGATATTAATAATATGAGTGATCAATTAACAATTATACCAAACGGATTCGGTGACAAAAACGCTGGAAAAAAGGGTTCTCCTGAACCTACAACCAACGATAAAAAAGAGCCGACACTTCAACTGGAAAAAGGAACTGTTTTTGACCGGCTGAAAAAAGTACGATTACCCGGCGGGTACACTATAAACTTGTATGTAGTTTTTGGTATTTTGGCTGCTTTTTTCGTACTTGTTTTTGGCTATGCGTATTTTTTTGCGGACGATGGGATTCCAAATTTAAGACCACTCGCCGATATAAAAGTTGATGTCGGGAATAACCAGGAATTAGTGATGAATCCATTAACCGGAGAAATGCATAGTGTGTTTGATGCGGAGTCTTGGCGCGGGGTTAGGCCTTTAGCCGTAATGATTAATAATTACGTTGATGCACGACCTCACTCCGGTTTGGTAGACGCGGACCTTGTATACGAAATTGTTGCAGAAGGCGGGATTACAAGGTTTTTAGCATTTTTCCAGTCAAAGACACCTGAAAAAATAGGGCCTGTTAGAAGCACAAGGCATTATTACTTAACTTTAGTAAAAGAACTAGGTGATGCAATGATTATGCATATTGGGTATTCTCCTCAAGCATTGCAGGCAATAGAAACGTGGCCGGTCAGAAGTTTGGCACGCGGAGGAGCTGAATTTTGGCGTGATGAAAACAGATTAAATGCCGGAGTAGCTACCGAACACACAGCATATGTAGATGGTACTTATTTGAGGCGGCTTGGTGATGAGCTAGGCTGGCAGGGTACGAATGAAGATTTTGTACCGTGGAAATTTAAAGATGACAACAAATTGGCAAAAAGTGCCGATTTGTGCAATGTAGGTGAGTGTAAACCAATAACTATCCACTTTTGGTCTGAAGGCGAATATTCCGCAATTTGGACATTTAATCCGGAAACGAACACTTATCTAAGATTTACCGGATACGACGAAGCCGGTAATCCTATTCCGCATATTGATCAGGAAACAGGTAAACAAGTTGAAGTAAAAAATATGATAGTGCAGTTCGCATTGGAAGAACCTATTTTGGAGGACAATTCGAGCCGGCTAAACTATGAGCTTGAGGGGAGTGGAACAGCAATAGTGTTTCGAGACGGCGCGGCACTTCCTGTAACTTGGACTAAAGCCGGCAGAGACGACAGAACGATGTTTTATGATGAAAGTGGCGAGGAACTAGAATTTAATCGCGGAAAGTTTTGGATTAGTATAGTGCCGGATCGAAACAAAGATCAGGTGTCATATTAAGCAAAGCAAAGAAAAAATTAAGTTGAGAAAAGTTAGTTTGTCTGTACTAAATTTTAAGTCACTCTGCCCCGCTGACTAGCAGTTATGCTTAAAGATCTATTTGTATCCGAGGTCAGAGTTAGTATTTTAAAGTTAATGCTGCCCGAGCCGAAAAAACCGCTTCATGTGCGTGCGATAGTGCGCGAGGTCGGTACGGAAATTAATGCCGTGCGGCGCGAGTTGGAACGATTGGAAAAGCTTGGATTACTGCGAAAACGACCAAGCAGTAACAGAATTTACTATTCAGTAGATACCTCAAATGTTTATTATTCCGAGTTGTTGTCACTGGTTGCAACAGATACGGGCTTAGGTTCGGGACTAATTCAGAATAGAAAAAGTTTAGGTGATATAAAGTTTGCGGTATTATCCCGAAAATTTTCGCGGGGTATTCCGTCCAGTTCATTAGATGTTGATTTGTTTATAGTAGGTGCGGTAACATTTCATGTGCTTGATAGCCTTGTAAAAGAGTATGAACAAAAACTACACCGCGAAATTCATTATTCGGTTATGGGTGAGGAAGAGTTTATGTTTAGAAAAAGGAAAAACGATCAATTTGTATCTAAAATTCTTGCTCAAGGGAGAACAATGCTTATTGGTGATGAGCTCGAATTTACTGCTCTTTAGTTCATCCTGTTATACTTAGCGATATGTTTTGGAAAAATATATATTTTAAAGTCGGCATAATTTTGGGTGTGTTCATTTTGGCATTGTTAATTGTGTTGCCTAAAACGCCTATCGTTTACAAGAATGACTTTTTAGATATTGATACAACTGTCGGTGGGTATAGGCTAGCTTTATTGAACAACCAATTTGTAGTAGATCTTGTCGAGTTTAAAAAAGGGTTGGATTTAAACGGGGGTGTAAAACTAGTATTGAAAGCAGATATGACCGATATTAGCAGCACAGATCGGGAAGCGGCATTAGACTCTGCACGGGGAGTTCTTGAACGGAGAGTGAATTTTTTGGGCGTGTCCGAACCGTATATTGTACCTTCGCAGGTTGGTGATGAGTACAGAATTATTGTAGAAATTCCAGGTGTTGAGAATGTGTCGGCTGCAGTTAGCGCAATTGGGCAAACTGCTCAACTAAAATTTAAAACTTTACCTGCTGATACGGTTTATGACGAAACGAAATTATCAGAATACTATACAACCCCTGAAATGTGGGTCGAGTCACAGGTTTCGGGTGCTGATCTTCGCGGTGTGGACGTTGTTTTTTCACAGGCAGGCTCAAGTGGTGCTGTACCGGCGGACACTCAGCCTAGTATTCAGTTGCGGTTTACAACCGAAGGTAGAAAAAAATTTGAAGAGTTGGCTAAACTAAACGTGGGTAAACCCATCGGAATTTTCTTAGATGAGGAATCTGTACCTTTATCAATGCCGGTAGTTAGTGAGGATCTGGCCGAGGGATTACTGGACGATCCAATAATTAGCGGTACATTTGATATTGATACTGCAAATGCGTTAAGTGTGCAAATTCGAGCGGGTGCATTGCCTGTACCAATAGAAATCCTTGAACAAACAACAATTGAAGCAACTTTAGGTGCTGAGTCGGTGCAGAAAAGTTTGCAAGCCGGAGTACTGGGGTTGATTTTAGTTTTGGTATTTATGGTACTTGTTTACGGTAAGCTGGGTATTGTTGCGGATTTTGCCTTGGTTTTGTACGCGCTGATCGTGCTGGCTATTTTTAAAGCTGTGCCTGTAGTTCTTACTTTACCCGGTATTGCGGGATTTTTATTATCGGTCGGTATGGCTGTCGATGCAAATATTTTAATTTTCGAACGGGTAAGGGAAGAAGTTTCTTGGGGACGGCCTCGTAGTTTGGCAATAAAGTTTGGCTTTGAGCGTGCGTGGACTTCAATTAGGGACTCTAACGTGTCCTCGTTAATAACTGCAGGTATTCTCTTTTGGTTTGGTACGAGCGCAGTACGCGGGTTTGCGTTGACATTGATAATTGGTATATTAGTATCGCTTTTTACCGCAATTTTTGTGACCAGAACATTAATAGAATTTTCTGGATTGGCAAACGACAGTGAGCCTAAGCGATTTCGAAAATTAAGGGGTCTTATTTATAAAATTGGGACAAAATTAAGATTGCCGAGGAAAAATTATACCGGTTAAGTGAAGACTGTTAAATAAATATTAGTATGACAAAAGATAAAGTAGAAAAAAATAAATCGAATAATGACGAAACTCATGTACCAAAAATAGCTGTGAGTAAACATACCCGTTTATTTTTAGGTATATCTATAGCGACCTCAGTTTTAAGCATTATTTTTCTAGCTGTGTTTGGGTTAAATTTAGCTATCGATTTCACCGGCGGCTCAGTTTTTAAATACGAGCTTGTAACTGAAAATGGTGATAGAGCTAAAATTTTACAGGATACGCAAAAGGCGTTCGAAACCAACGCAATAAGAATTGATAGCATTAGATTTGAGGAAGATATACTTGTTGTGCGAACAGCTGCAGTACCCTCAATTAAGAATGATGAACTAAATCATGTGTTATTTAACGAGGTGCAAGCAATAAAGCAGGTCGCATTTGAAACAGTGGGTTCAGTGATCGGCTATGAAACTGTAAAAAAATCTTTTCTGGCTGTAGGTGCTGCGTTAATCGGAATTTTGCTGTATATCACACTTGCGTTTAAAAATATCCAAAACCCGTACTCAAGTGTGAAATTTGGGATAAGTGCTGTTGTAGCAATGTTTCATGATGTGTTGCTGGTATTAGGGGTATTTGCTCTATTAGGATACTTTTTTGATATTGAAATTGGTTTTATGTTTGTAACCGCGCTGTTAACAGTAATAGGTTTTTCCGTGCATGACACCATAGTTGTGTTTGACAGAATTCGTGAGAATTTAAGAAAGTATCGCAAAAAGTTTAAGAGTTTCGGTGGAATTGTTGACGTTTCTATTTCAGAAACATTGCGGAGGTCAGTATTTACCTCACTTACTGTGTTAATGGTTTTGGGCTCACTGTTTTTGTTTGGCGGCGATAGTATAAAGTATTTTGTACTGGCGCTAATTATAGGTATTGCATCGGGTACCTACTCATCTATTTTTGTGGCATCACCGGTGTTAATTAAATGGGAGGGTAAGAAATAAATTGGAGAAAGAAAAAAGGCCAACCCTTTGAAAAATGAGTCGGCCTTAATAATGCATTTGAGTTGTGCGAGGGGGTCCCAACTCTTTTACGAGGACAGCAGAGCGGTTACACAACTCACGTTGTCATTATACTACAATTAAAGTTCCTATGTTTTCACTAAACATCTCCTTAAAAAATATAAATTGTAAAGTAAAAGCATTAACTGTAAGCTAGTACTTAATATGAGTTCATGGTCGGTTTTAGGTAAATATGAGCAAGGGCAGGATGTAATTAAGCTGGTACTTGAAAATCGTGGATTTAACACAAAAACTGCACAAGAAGAGTTTTTGACTCCTCCGCCGGTTTCGCATTTTATAAAGCATCTTCCGCCTGAAGTAAAAAGTTCATTAAAAAACGCAAAAAAAATAATTACCGACGCGATGGAAAGTGAATTACCTATTATAATTCACGGGGATTATGATGCGGACGGAGTATGTGCAACTGCAATTTTATTCAACACACTTAAATTTGAATTAAAATATGAAAAAACATTTGCTTTTATTCCAAACAGGTTTGAGCACGGTTATGGCTTGTCGCACAAATCTATAGATGGTGTTCTTGATAAGGTAACAAAATCGCTACAAGGGCTTCTGCCGGAGAAAGTTTTGTTTATTACAGTAGATAGTGGGATTACAGCTGTTGAGGAAATTGAATATATTAAAAATCTTGGCCATTTAGTTATTGTTACGGATCATCACCAAAAACCAAAAAAACTCCCGTCGGCAGACGAACTTGTGTGGTACGACCAGATTGTTGGGTCTACAATCTCATGGCTTGTAAGTCGGGTGTTGGGGTCTACAGATGACCAGTCGCTGGGACTTGCGGCGTTGGCAACTGTTACAGATATTCAGCCGCTTTTAGGTTTTAATAGAACAATAGTTAAAGAGGGTCTGCGGATTTTAAATACAGATCCTCCGTTGGGAATAAAAAAATTGGCGCAAAGTGCCGGTATTAAAGTCGGTGATAAAAATACTTCGGATTATGTTGGTGGTGAGAGTGGTAGCAAGGAAATAGGTACTTATGAATTAGGGTGGGTGCTCGGACCAAGGTTAAACGCAAGCGGCCGGTTAGTTGATGCTTCGGATTCACTTTTGTTATTAGTAGATAAAAATGAGCAAATACTTGATGTTTTGGCGGCTAGATTAGCCGAAGCTAATAACGAACGGCAGGATAAAACGAGTGAAATGTTTGATTTAGCTAAAGATTTTCAAGGTGAGGATTCTTCAAATTTACCAAAAATTATTATTGCGCATGATGCTGATTTTCATGAAGGTATAATTGGGCTTGTAGCGGCTAAATTGACACAAAAATATTACCGACCGGCGATTGTTATAAGTACGGGTGAGCTTCACGGAAAAGGATCAGTTAGATCAATTCCCGGTGTGGATATTATTTCAATTTTGCGTGAATTTGATGATTTATTTGTCGATTTAGGAGGTCATCCGATGGCGGCGGGTTTTACTATTGAGATCGGTAGACTCGAAGAGCTAAAAAATGTGTTAGCCGAGTATTTTACACATAATGTAAACGATGAGTTATACGAAAAGACTTTGGAAGTAGACTTGGAACTGCCTATTAAGTTAGTTAATTTAGAACTGCTAACCGATTTAGAAAAATTAGAGCCGTTTGGTGTTGGTAATTCTCAGCCGGTTTTCCTAAGTACTGCGGTGACTATTTCAGGCGTAAATTGGGTTGGTAAAGAAAATCACCATTTATCTTTGCGGCTAACTGATGGGCAGAATTTTTGGAAAGCTATTTTTTTTAATGCACAAGAAAATGAAACTGCGATTAAACTAACTGTTGGTACTAAAATCGATATAGTTTATAAACTAAAAAAGAATGAGTATCAAGGCAAAATTACTGTTGATTTACAGGTTGTTGATTTAGCGTTAACTGCTTAGTGATTTTAATAGCCGGCATACCTAAACTCAACCTCGACTTCACCTGAGCTCGCCGGTTTGAGTGTGATTAGATTTTCGTATGATGCGTTCTCACCTGTGGTATTTAGTACAGTTTCAGTCTGTTTAAGTACTAAGCCGTCCTGACTTACACTTTGGACTTCCAGTTTTATATCCCTCGTTGTCCCATGTAGTGATTCCGAATTAACATATGTATACAGTGAGTCGGGCGTTATTGTCGATGGATAAGTAATAAGTGCAAGTGTCCTCAAGTTGGTTGTTATTCGCACAAGTATTACAGGCTGAGGAATTCCGGGGATAGAAATTTCTTCAATGTTAAAGTCTTCAATAATGTCATTTTGGCCAAGTCTGAACATACCAGTTACCGAACCTACCTGAAGTGGATAAATACAATCTACCGTACTACCAATTTCGGGTGCTGGTTGTTTACATTGCAAATAGTTATACAAGTAGTCAAAATCACCACTTGCCGTTTCCCTGGTTTCCGCTAAATCCAGTCTATATACAGTATTAGTGCTGCCCGTATATTCATACTGTTCTAAATTATTAACAAAGAATTGATTTTTTATATTGTCAGTCAGTTTACTGTCTATACTTTCTACCGCTTTTGCTATGTCGTCTATCCTTAAAGTATTTGCAGTGATAATTGCTCCCAGGCCGTCATCATCTACCTCATTTAAGAATACACCAGTCGACATAAATGATAATGCGCGTACACCTGTATAGCACGCAGTAAAAATTAAGAAAGTTACAAAAAATACTGCAAATGAACTTTTTAATAACTGGCCGTGTTGCGCGATCGGCGCGTACTTTACGGCTATTTTTCTGCCTAATGATGGTAAAAAGCCATCTTCACGGATTTTAAAAAAATGCGTAACAAAAATGTAAACTGCAAAAGAAATGTATAAAAAGAAGCCAAGCAGAAAAAAAACCCAAAAAATCCCAACCTCAAACACACCCGTGATGTCAAAAAGGACAAAAATACCCGTAATTACTGTTAAAGTAAAAAACAGATATGCATACAACTTATACATATAATAATTCTAGCACAGCGTATCGCTTTATTTGTTTTTCAAGTTTTTTATGCTATTATTTTTTCACATTCAAAAAAGGCGCTGAACGAGGTGTGCGGTTTTGGGAACAGTACGCACAGTGACACTCGGGAGCTGCCGGGAAGAAAAGCCCGGTCGGGAATGCCCGTGACAGCTGTAAAATTAAGATAAAAGTACCAGGTGGCACCGTCCACCCTTTTGGACCCTGGCAAAGTAAATGCCGGGTTTTTTGTTTTTTATAGACAATAAATCATAAATATTAATCCGGCTTTAATTTAATAGAGGAATTTATGACAAGAACTTATATTACGCAAATTAAAGAACATGGTGGGAAAGAAGTTATGGTAAAAGGGTTTGTCCATACGATAAGAGATCAGGGCAGTATTAAATTTTTACTTGTGCGGGATAAAACAGGTATCGTACAGGCTGTTGTTAAGAAAAATGCGGGCAATGTGTTTACCGCAGTAGAAAAGTTAACGACAGAATCGGTAATTGAGCTTAAGGGGTTGGTAAAAACTGAACCACAAGCGCCAGGTGGTGTAGAACTAGAAGCAATACAGCTGGTGGTTTTGTCAAAAGCGGATCCGGAGTTGCCTATCCCTGTGGTAGCAGAAAAAGGCGCGGAAGACGTTGATATTACCAAACGACTCGACTGGCGGTGGATTGACTTGCGTAAGCCCGAAGGTTTGTTAATCTTTAAAACCTGGACAGCTCTTGAAAAAGGCGCGCGCGAGTTTTTTGCGGAAAATGGATATGTACAGGTTTACCCTCCTGCATTAATGAGTACAGCAAGCGAATCAGGATCTGAGGTTTTTAAGATTGAGTATTTTGATCGGGACGCATACTTGGCGCAGTCTCCGCAATTTTACAAACAGGCGGCAATGGCGGCGGGGTTTGAGAAAGTTTTTATGGTGGGTCCCGTTTTTAGAGCTGAGCCGTCATTCACTACCAGGCACACAACTGAATACACAGGTTGGGATTTGGAAATTTCATATATTGAGTCACATCACGATGTGATGGCCGAGCTACAGCAGATGATTACAGCCGGTATAGCAAAAGTTAAAGCCGAGCTCGGGCAGGAATTAGAAACGGTAATGGGTGTTGAGATTGAGGTTCCAGCCATGCCGTTTCCGAAAATAACAATGCGAGAAGCCAAAGAAAAACTTGCAAAAGTAGGTATTGCCAGTAAAGCAGATTTTGACGTAAGTCCGGAAGAAGAAAGAGAATTGTCAAGAATAGTAAAAGAGGAGCAAAACCACGATTTTGTGTTTTTGATTGACTGGCCGATTCAAGGACGGCCT
>CAZBWW010000001.1:49937-73814 GCA_964496005.1 uncultured Candidatus Saccharibacteria bacterium
GCATGCGGATAACGATCAGCTGACTAAAAGTTTTGACCTGTTATACAAGGGTGTTGAAATAGTTACGGGTTCACAGCGGGAACATCGGACCGAAATACTTGAAAAGCAGGCAACCGATAAAAACATGCCACTCGAAGAATTAGAGGACTATTTCAACTTTTTCAGATACGGGTGTCCGCCGCACGGTGGTATCGGTATGGGGCCTGTTAGGTTAATTGCTAAATTATTAGGGTTGCAAAGTATTAAAGAGGCGACATTCTTGCCTAGGGACGTAAAACGGCTGACGCCTTAACGATAAATATATGACAGTACTCGAAAAAATTATACAGTTACTAACCGATGCCGGGGTCGAATATGAAAAAATAGAACATGTGGCAGTATATACCAGTGAGGACGCGGCAAAAATTCGGGATACCAGTGCAGCAATGGGAGCAAAAGCACTAGTGTTAATAGCGGATAAACAACCCGTATTGGCAGTAGTGCCCGGGGATCAAAGGCTAAATTTCAAGAAATTTAAACTGGCATTTGGTGTTAAAGATTTGAGAATGGCAACACCCGAGGAAGTAAAACAAATTACAACTTTGGAAATAGGGTCAATTCCGCCGTTAGGAAAGGCGCTTAATCTAAAATCTTATTACGATAATAGTTTTATGGATAAAGATATTGTTGCGTTTAACGCGGGCATGCACACAGTTTCCATAAAAATGCGCGCCGAAGACTTGTTATTCATCGAAAAACCTGTGCTATCATCATTAATATGAAGCCCAAATTGTTTGTAATTAAGTCGGCACTAACCATACTGACGTTTATTGATTTTCTTGAGGATTTACCTCAAAAAACGATAAAGTACACTATTAAAATAGGCGTGCTTTGTATGTTGTCGCTGTTCTTTTTGCTTTTAATAGCTGTAGAGCACCAAACAAAGGCATTAAGTGACCTAATAGCATATTTGTTCATACCTGACCCAACAGTTACGCACACTAAAATTTTGCCAAAATACCCCGTACTTATCGAAAATGTTAAGTTTCCGGAAATTAGTGCAAAATCTGTTTCTGTTGTAGATGTAAAGAATAACGAAATTTTATATGAGGAAGACGCGCATACCCCATTGCCGCCAGCTTCGACGACTAAAATTATGACTGCGCTTGTTGCACTTGAGCTTTTCCCGCCGACACAAAAAATTGTAGTTCCCGAATTGTGTACAGTGTTGGATACGCAAAAAGCGGGCTTTATTGCCGGTGAACTAGTATCGGTAGACGATTTGGTAAATAGCTTACTTATTACTTCTGCCGGCGATGCGGCGTGTGCTTTGGCTTATGCTGATACATATGGGAAATTCATTGGATTGATGAATAAAAAAAGTCTAGAGCTTGGTGCAGTTAATACAAACTTTGTTAACCCCGTGGGGTTTGATGATGCGTTGGCAGGGCATTATTCGTCGGCGGCGGATTTATCACTAATAGCGCAATACGCGGTTACAAATCCTAAAATTCGCGATGCAGTTGCCAAAAAAGAGTACAGTGTGTTATCGGGTACAATACCGCGTACCGTATTTAATACAAATAGCCTGCTTTGGGAAGTAGAAGGGTCCGTAGGGATAAAAACCGGTAAAACAGATGGTGCGGGTGAAGTGCTTGTATATCAATACACTAAAGACGATGCGAATCTAATAATTGTAGTTATGGGGAGTTTGGATCGGTTTGGTGATACGAAGAAGATTTTGGACTGGGCATTAGCGAGTTATGATTTTTAATCACTAGTTCACCTATCTTTTGCTAGTACTTTTTACGCCTTTTTTATATATTGTTTTTTACGCTTTTTTTATACGCTGTTCGGATCACCCCTATTATTTTGTCCTATTGTTCTGTTATTTCCGCAGGTGGTATTTCTGTGGGTTTAATATATTCGCCATCAAGTGCCGGAAAATACAATACGATATCACCACCCGGAGTGTTGCCTACGTTGTACTTTCCTTCAAAAACATAAATAGGTTGTAAATATTCCTGTCTTGTGGGTGTATCGTAGTATGCCAGAAATATTTTGTCTATTAGGATTTGATCTACTTTTGTGGGTACGTGTTTGTCCAACACACTTTTGCCTTTTGGTATAACACTTACTATTACTCCTTTTTTTTCTTTGGAAACAGCATCCCACGCACTTTGAACCGGAATGAGCGGATATCTTGCCGGGTTAGGATCATTCGAGGTTGGAATTAATTCCCATTGAAAGTAGTTAATCAGCGGGTAGTTAAATGAAGTATCCTCATTTGTCGGGTTACGTAATGTTACGTTAACAAGCCCAATTTTCGGATCCGGTCCAAGAATGGGAAAGTCATTAACTGATCTAAAAAAATCTACCCTGGCGAGTTGTGCTTCTGATGCCAGTTTAGTTTCCACCAGAGCTGAACCTTGAATTTTTGTCAGTAGTGCACGTTGAGTACCTTGGCTGTATAGAGGGTCGTCTAGTCTGTCTATTTGAGTAAGCATGGATTTTGCGTTTGTAATTGAGCCATTTGGCGAAATTGCTCCAGCCGGAAAATACGTTGACGCGCCTGCAAGTTGAGTTTGTTGTATCAAGGTTTTTGTGTCAGTATCAATTTCCAGAATTCCTCCGCTAACGACGTCGCGCCACTTGTAAACCGGGCCTTTTAAATCAGATGTTAACTCATCAGCTGAAAACCCAAGATACTCAGCGTGTTCCTGTGCATTTTTTTCAGCCGAGTATGAAAATTCAGGCGGTTCGGTCGCGTACACAATAGCTCTTGCGGGCAAGTCGCTCGGAAGCCGACCGTTTGCGGTGTTTAGCACTATTGTTGGGTTTTCGGTTGTGATTTGTTTTTCAATAAAAACAAGTTGATCCAGTCTGCCGTACTTTGGATTAGGCGGGTCTTTTGGCGGGAATATGGTGTAGGCGATTGATATGGCTACGGGTTTTAGCGTCAAAAAAATTATATATAGTACTATTATGGAAATTACTGCCAGTAAAATCCTCTTTACAAGAAATGATGTTTGTACAAGATTCATTTGTTAAATTTTAACATAGAAAATTGTGTCGGAAGGGGTTAGAAATTGTTTCGTAAGACTTTTCCAAAATACTTAATCTCTTCAATTTGCTGTTTATCAGCTTATTTTACTTCTTAATTTGTATTTACACCCAATTCGCTATATCGGGTAATTGTATCTAGTGTTTCAGGTTTTATGGTTTTAAGCATATCTATAGCCTCTTTAAATTGTTTTTGTAGTTTAAGCTGGTTAAAAATTTCAAATTCATCTTTACTCATAACATACACACTTACCCCTAAGGAGATCATAGCCTCAAGTCCAGAATCAAAAACCTCTTTGTTTTCAGGATGTACGGGTACCCTGCTTACCCAGTCTATTTCATGCATATTTCTTTGTGGGTCAGTATCAAATGTTTCGGAAGCAAGTGTGTAAATTGCACCGCCATGATCTAACGATAGATATTTCTGAATATCACCAATAACGCAAATCCAAGAACCGTTGTTAAATTTTCCTTTGCTAGTACAAGTATCATCTAATCTAACAAGAAACATGGAGGCATAAGATTTATCGGGTGTGCCAAATACAACAGGCCCTTCACCCGGATCTCTTACACGTTCAGCCCGTGGTTCAAATATATCTATATTTTTATTTGGAGAGGCATGAAACAGCTTTTTAGGCTTTTCTGCTGCCCGGTTGTCAAAAAATATTTCTTTTTCTGTGCCCATTTGCGATGCATCATCCATAGTATTTTGATAAAGCTATTATCTACAAAACTGTTAGGAAATGTTATATGCAAATTCTAGGTCAATTAACATTCTATAACACATGTACTAATTATATCTTAGTTAGAACCTTTATTGTATTATGAGAAATTACCGCCGGAACTTTTATTTATCAGTTATTACTGTTAGAATCCAATAGTGACAACAAAAGATACGGACAACGCAAACAAAAAGCACAAAGCACAAGTCAAAACACGTATGGCGCCTAGTCCAACTGGTGAGTATCATGTTGGTGCATTGCGTACTATGTTGTACAACTACGCATACGCGAAACAACAGGACGGTAAATTTATACTAAGAATTGAAGATACTGATCAGACACGGGAGGTTGAGGGGGCTACTCAGAGAATCCTAGCAGTCATTAAAGATTACGGTTTGAGTTGGGATGAAGGACCGGAAGTTGGAGGCCCGTCGGAACCTTATGTTCAATCTCAAAGACTTGGGTTGTATAAACAATATGCAGAGCAGCTTGTTGCTTATGGACACGCATATTACTGTTTTTGTTCTGAGGAGCGCTTGGCTGAGTTACGCAAAACACAGCAGGAAAATGGTTTACCTCCAAAATATGACAAAAAATGTCTATCCCTTTCACCCGAGGAAATTGCCGAAAAACTTGAAAAAAGTGAAAAATACGTAATTCGGCTGAATGTACCGGACGGGGAAAAAATTGAGTTTGAAGACTTAGTTTATGGGCATTTGGAGTTTTTATCTAGTGATGTAGACGATCAGGTTTTACTAAAATCTGATGGCTTTCCGACATATCATCTTGGGGTTGTTGTGGATGATTATTTGATGGGCATAACTCATATTTTGCGCGGCAATGAGTGGCTGCCGTCAACACCAAAGCATATTCTATTATATAAGGCTTTTGGCTGGGAATTACCGGTTTACGCGCATGTCCCGTTGTTGAAAGAAAAAGACGGTACCAAAAAGTTGTCTAAAAGACACGGCGCAGTGCATGCCCGTGGTTTTTTGGAGGAAGGGTATTTACCCGAAGCGATGTTGAATTTTTTAATGTTTTTAGGGTGGAATCCCGGAACAGAAAAAGAAATTTACACACTAGAAGAATTTATTTCGGATTTTTCGTTGGCTAAAATTCATAAAACAGATTTAGTAAGCTTTGATAGGGATAAATTACTGTGGTACAACGGGCATTACATTAGGCAAAAATCGCCGGCGGAGCTGTGGCAGATTATACAGAAATGGGCTAGTGATTATGGTGTTGAGTTGGGAATTAATGCCGATGGAGAAAATGATAGTGAAGCTAAGCAAAAAATTTTGCGGGTAGTGGAGCTTGTGCAGGAAAGGCTAAAAACATTAAGTGATTTTCCGCAATTTGTATCGTACTTTTTTACCGACCCGAAAGTAGATTCTGAGTTAGCGCAGTCTTATGCGGGTGCAAAAACAGCGGAAATTGTGACCGGTTTTAGTGAGTTATTTACTGCTGTTGAGGAGTGGTCAAGCGTACAGTTGGATACTGTGTCTCATGATTTTATTGCGCAAAAAGGGTACAAACCGAAGGAAGCATTTATGACTTTAAGAGTTGTGGTGTCGGGAGTAATCGCAACCCCACCAATTTTTGATACCTTAGAGGTATTGGGGAAGGAAACTGTTTTACACAGATTAAAAAGTTTTTTGGGGGAAGAGTAAGGGCTAGAGTAAAAAGTAAAATCTACGGTAAGTATAAATGCCAGGCAGCTACTTAAAATAGACACATTCCCATTGAACTAAGCAGCACATTTGATACAATGTGAATTAGTAATAAGTATATAAGGAAATCGTATGCCAAAGAAATCACAAAATACCGAGCCCGAGACCGAAGAAAAAGAAAAAATAAAAGTACGGGACAAAGATTCCAAAGAGCTTACAAAAGAAGAGAAAAATAAACAACTTGCGTTAAATTCTGCGTTGGAGCAGATTGAAAAGAGTTATGGCAAGGGCTCGATTATGAAACTTGGGGATCAAGTGGGGCAGAAAGTGGCAGCGATTCCAACAGGATCAGTAGCTCTTGATATTGCGTTAGGTGTTGGCGGTGTTCCCAGGGGCAGAATTATAGAAATTTTTGGTCCTGAATCGTCCGGGAAAACGACTTTAGTACAGCATATTATTGCTGAGGCGCAAAATGCCGGTGGTACAGCGGCACTTATTGATGCGGAACACGCATTTGATCCGGTATATGCTGAGAAAACCGGTGTAAATATTGAAAATTTGCTGATTTCACAGCCTGACACTGGTGAGCAGGCGTTGGAAATTGCCGAAACGCTAATTCGTTCAAACGCGGTAGATGTTATTGCGATAGACTCTGTAGCCGCATTAACTCCCCGCGCGGAAATTGAAGGAGATATTGGTGATAGCCACATTGCTTTACAGGCTAGACTTATGAGCCAAGCGCTAAGGAAAATAACCGGCGCGATTAGCAGGTCAAACTGTACAGTTATTTTTACTAACCAATTAAGAATGAAAATCGGTGTTATGTTTGGTAATCCAGAAACTACACCCGGCGGCCGTGCGCTTAAATTTTACGCGTCTGTGCGCATGGAAATAAGGAGAATACAATCAATACAAGAAAGCGGGTCAGATGTATCGGGGATAAGGTGCCGGGTAAAAGTTGTTAAAAACAAAGTAGCCCCGCCTTTTAGAGTCGCAGAATTCGACATTATGTTTAACGAGGGTATAAGCAAAGAAGGTAACTTACTGGATGTTGGTGTCGAGCTTGATGCGGTGAAAAAAAGCGGGAGCTGGTATGAATTCGAAGGGGAAAAGCTTGGACAAGGTCGTGAAGCTGCAAAAGCATTTTTAAAGGAACATAAAAGGGTAGCAAACAATGTTGAGAAAAAGATAAAAGAGATGGTGGACAGCGGAAAAGAGGTGCCAATGGAAATAGGCGCGGAAGAATAACTTTTAAACGACTATATAAAATGGGTTTAAGTGGTTTAAGGCAGGCTAGGTTGTCGTGTACAATACAGTGAATGGAGACGAAAGCGGAAATTTATACTCAAATTTATAACAAAACTTTGGATTTTATTTCGTATTCGCAACGTACACAGCGCGAAATTGAGCAAAAATTAGATAAATTGTTGGCAAAGCAGGAAAGTACTGAAGATAATGCTTTGACTAACGAGCAACTTGCGGAAATCCGAACCGAAGTAATTCAGGCTTTAACTGAAGAGGGGCATGTTGACGATGTTAAATACGCAAATTTGTACACACAACAGCAAATGACCGCAAAAAACCCCTCATCCAAACTTGAAATCGGGCAGTTTTTATATAAAAAGGGGGTAGCACGTGAAGTCGCTGATGAGGCGCTAGTAAACTATACCCGCGAAATTGAACTGAAAAACATTAAGGCAATTGCAGAAAAGAACAAGCATAAAGCGCATGAGAAGGTGTTGCAGTACCTTTTACGGCGCGGGTTTACTGCTGATACTGTGTTTGCGCTGAAAAGGGCAGAATTTTGAGTAAAGCAGAATTTACTTGAATTATAGGTTATTTTTGTTATTATCCAATTGTTGTTTTGTTTTGTCAGCCCCAAAGCTACAGGAGGTAAAGATGGGGAATGATGATGTAGCACTCAATGAATTAAGGATTACCTTAGAAGATGATGGCGTTTCAGTTCAAACGTGCCATCACCCGCCCGGGTGCGGGTGTCGCAACGCGCGGATAGTGCGTGACGCGATCGGCCAAGAAGGTAATGGAGGGCGTAGCAGCCGCCGGACGCATCAAATGGGGTTTACCGTCAAGGACGGGAGGATTATTAGAGGGTAACCCCCCCCATGTATCGAGGTGGAAATTACGGGAAGTGCATGTACGTAGCTTGTATTTGCTACAGCGCACGCCCGAATGTCAATCGCGTTCCGCGCATTGGCGAATTTCCACTCTCCCAAAGCGTAAAAATAATCGATTGAGTATTTTTACATTTTGGTAGGGTTCAAAACACGCAAAAACCAAAAACAGACTCAAACTACTCTCAAACCCTTACATATGGTAATATATACCCGTTTAGTTAAGGATTTTCTTATGATATTAAGCATTTTTGCTGCCGAAAAAAGACTAATACGGTTCTTATCTCTGTTGGTGTTACCTGTGTGGCAAAAACCTACACGGACACCTTTACCTGTACTAGTCACAAATTCAGTACTATCATAACTAAATCCCATCAGAATAAGTTAAAAATAATTTATAGGAGGTAATATGGATGCACTCTATTTAGTTTTAGCAGTTATATTGGCACCGTTGATGGGAGCAGGTGCGTACTATTTTTTAGCAAAGAAGGACAAAGCTGCACAGGAAAAAGGTCCAGGTGTACAGTCTAAGGAACCAAGTCAGCCCAAAAGTGAAAAAAAGGATCAGCCGGTGGCAAGGGCTGATAAACCCGTAGAAACTGTTGATATTCCGGTTGAAGTTTCAAAACAGCAGATTGTAATAGAAGCGCGCGCCAAAGCGAAAGAAATTATTCTGGAAGCAAAAGATGAAGCGTTAAAAATAAAGGAAGGCGCGGAGCAAAAAGAAAAAGAGCTTGCGGTTAAAGAAACGGAAGTAAATGTCAGGCAAAAGGAATTAGCTGAAAAACAAGCTGAAATTAAAGAGACTAGGGGTAGTCTTCAGGAGAAAGCTGACAAATTGGATGAACTTACCCGCAAAAAACAAGATCAACTAGAAAAAGTGGCGAATTTGTCTCAAGAGCAAGCGCGCGAGGAATTATTAAAACTGTACGATAAAGACCTTGCAAAAGAAAAAGCGCAAAGAATCAGGGAAATCGAAGAAGATATTAAGAAAAACAAAGACGAACTCGCGCAGGAAATATTAGTTGATGCGATGAGACACGGTGCAACGGATTATGTTGTTCAGCACACCACATCAAAAGTGAAACTGCCGGACGAAGAAATAAAGGGCCGAATAATAGGTAAGGAAGGCAGAAATATTAGAGCGTTTGAAGAACTAACCGGTGTTGAATTAGATTTAGATTCTTCTTCCGGTGAGGTCGTTGTCTCATGTTTTGACCCGATTAGGCGGGAAATAGCAAAAGTAGCGTTAGAAAAACTAATCGCGGATGGTAGGATTCAGCCAACTCGGATAGAAGATGTTGTTAAACAGACCGAGAGTGAGGTAGAGAGGTTGATTTATAAAGAAGGTGATAACTTGTGCCACAGGGTTGGTGTATATAACATTCCGGATGACTTGGTTAAGATTTTAGGTAAGTTTAAATACAGATACTCTTACGGGCAGAATATGATAGAGCATACGCTTGAAGAAACCAGAATCGGAGTAGCCATTGCGAGTGAACTTAATGCGAATGTGGAAACAGTAAAGCTTGGGTGTTTGTTTCATGATATTGGTAAGGTGGTGGACGAAGAGGAAGGTACGCACGTACAGCTTGGTGTTGAGTTGCTGAAAAAATATAAGATAGCGGAGGACGTAGTGAACGCAGTTGCCGAGCACCATGAAGACAGGCCGTTTAGTAGTATCGAATCTGCAATTGTAGCTCTAGCGGACCACGTAAGTGGAGCGAGACCTGGTGCAAGATCGGAAGATTATGAAGCATATGTTGAGCGGATGAAAAACCTTGAGGAAGCCGCAACGTCTTTTGATGGTGTAGACAAGGCGTTTGCCATTTCCGCAGGTCGGGAAGTGCGCGTTTTTGTAAAACCTGAACGTGTCGATGACGAATCAACAGCATTACTTGCGAGGGAAATTGCAAAAAAGATTGAGCTCGAGCAAACTTATCCGGGGGTTGTAAAAGTAACGGTGATCCGGGAAACGCGCGTGAGCGAAACAGCAAAGTAAAACAGGTGTCTTAACTTGCAAATCCTTTAATAACAGTCTATAGTAGACGAGCATGTATTATTTGCTGTTGTTGTTGCTAATAATCGTACTGATATACGCTATTACTCATGTAGTTAGCTCTCTTGTCAAAGGGTGTTTAACCGCCGTACTAATACTAATTGTTGGACTTTTAGTTTTTTTCCTTGTAAAATCAACCAAAGAACCAGTTAGGCTATTTGATTTGTATACAATTGATAATTTTAGGATTACTAAGGTAGAAAAATGAAAATACTTTTTATTGGCGAAATAGTTGCAAAACCAGGTAGAGAAGCCGTAAAAAAGGTACTACCAAGTCTAATAGCGGAAGAAAAACCCGATTTAATTCTATCAAATGCAGAAAATATAGCGCACGGCCGTGGAGTTACACAAAGTACACTTACAGAAATGCTATCAGCGGGTATAAATTTTTTTACCGGCGGAGATCACATGTTTTGGCACTCTGATTTTGAAGATGAGATCGAAACCTCTCCTGTTATTCGCCCGGCAAACTTCCCGCCTGGTACACCTGGCGATGGGTTTAAGATTCTTGATGTTGGAAAGGAAGGTAAAGTGCTCATCATAAATTTAATGGGTCGGACCGCTATTGGCAGTAGTTATCTGGACGATCCTTTTAGAAAAGCGGATGAAATATTAGAACTCCATCACTCACAAATTCAGAATAATGAAATTACAGCCGTTTTTATAGATTTTCACGCGGAAGTAACAAGCGAGAAAAATGCTTTTGCGTTTTACCTTGATGGACGGGCTGATGTAATTGTCGGATCGCATACACATATTCCAACTTGTGATCATCGGATACTGCCAAAAGGCACAGCGTATGTTACTGATGTTGGTATGACCGGAAATATTGATTCCGTGCTTGGCGTAAAAAAAGAAATTATAATTAAGCAGTTTTTAACAAGCCGTAACCAGAAGTTTGAGTGGGAGGAAAACGGAGCACAGGCTTTTAGAAGTGTGTTAATTGATACAAAAGAAAAATCGATTATACGTGTTGACAAGTATTTGTAGTTTACAGTTTGCCGTCAGGCAGTTTATTTGAAAGGGGGTGTTTTAGTAATGACAAAACAAGACCTAATTGATACCTTAGCAGACAAAGCAGGTTTGACCAAAGTTGACGCAGGTAGAGTTCTGGACACGTTGCAAGACGTGGTTTCAGCTACACTTGCACGAGGCGAGAAAGTTACCTGGACAGGTTTCGGTACATTTGAAGTAAGAACAAGAGCAGCCAGAATGGGAAGAAACCCACAAACAGGTGCAGCACTTCATATTCCTGAAACCAAGACACCTGCATTTAAGGCTGGTAAAGGATTAAAAGACGCTGTTAGATAAAATGCTGAAACTCAGCAAATTATTTAGCACCGTTTAAGTGAGTTATAAGTGAGGCGGGCCTTAAGGCCCGCCTTTCACTTTGTAATATTACGTCTTATTTATCAGTTTTTGAATTGAGATTTACTGCAAATGACTAATTTATAACAATCGAAAGGCCTTTTCACAATTGATTAGGTAATGTTACCCAAAACGTACTACCTTTACCAAAACCGGCAGATGTTGCGCCGACCTCACCGCCCATTTTTTCAACATATAGTTTAACAATATATAATCCAAGACCTGTACCGCCGGATTCAGCAACCGTTTTGTATGAATTATCAATCCGCTGAAACTTGTGAAACAGTTTACCGATTTCTTCAGGGTCAATTCCAACACCAGTATCTGTAATTGTAATTTTGACAAATTTGTTATCTGAAATTGGTTCCAGCTTAACAGCGATGCCGCCGATTTCTGTGAATTTTATGGCATTCCCTACCAAATTAACAATAATTTCCTGTAATTTTTGTCTGTCGGTAAAAAGCGTTTTTATAGTATCTGCTAACTGGAAGCTAAGAGTTAAGTTTTTCTCTTTTGCTTTAACATTGAGTTCCTCGCCGATTTCCGTAAAAAATTCTTTAGTATCAAACTGTTCGTGTTTAAAATCAATTTTTCCCTGTTCCATTCGCGAAATACTTAACATATCGCCTATCAGCGCAATCATGCGTTCGGTGCCCCTGACCGCTTTTTCAATGTATTCTTGTTGCTTTTCTGTTAATGACCCGCCTTTACCGCTTTGCAGCATCCATAAATAACTTTTTATAATAGACATTGGTGTTCTAAGCTCGTGTGATGTAATCGAAATAAACTCATCCTTTGTTTTTTCAAGCTCTTTTTCATGTGTAACATCGCTCATTGTAACAAGGTATTCTTTAGTTCCCAGATCAAACTCAATGGTAGAAATTTTAATATGGACGTAATGATCTTTTTTGGTAGTTTTTAGAATTGCTAGAGGCGGCACAATATTATTTTCTTCTTTGGCACCATCTCCCTTAATCGTGCAGAAAGCGTTAACATCCAAAGGTGTTCCCTTTACATCAGTTAGTTTTAATATTTCGGCGACCGGCTTTCCTAATACTTCGCTTGCTTGTTTTTCAAGCAATGTCTCTAAAGTATGGTTAAAGAGAGTTAAGTTACATTTTTCATCAGTAGCGTAGATAGCCTCGGAAACTCTGTATAATAGTTCTTCAGTTCTTTTCCGTTCGGTATGGAGTTCAAGATTTCGTTTATATAACTCTTTAGCTAAGCTGTCCGGATCATTCACATTTATTGTTTGGGCAGTAGCAGAAGCCATATTCTAAAGGATATCAAGGAATGTTCGAATGCTCAATAAACAAATAAAAATTAGCTAATTAACAATCTGAATCTGCGCAGAGGACTTTTTAGCAAAGTTTTTTATGGATCCAATCATGACTTCCACAGACACATCGCCGAATAACGATTTATAAAAATTTGTGAGATTTTGCATGACAATTTCCGGATCACCATCAATTCGAACCGATAAATCGGGATTTACTGTTAATCCTGGAATATCATTTGTTTTTTGCACTACCTCCGAGCCAACAATCTTCTCTTGATCTTTTAGTAAATCACCTATTAATTGCTCGTATACCTCTTTGCTTTCTACACCGGACAGTTTAATTGGATTCTCAGTAATTTTTAACAGTTTTACTACATGGTCGGGTAGAAATTTTAGATCAAAAGCGCATAAAGCGACAGCCATTACGATATATGCGGTCATAAAAACAAAATCGCTCATACCTGCGGCATTCCACAAGTCATTAAATGTTTTGTACAAAAAAAGTGAATCTGCTACATACTGAACACACAAAGCAATGAGAATTAAGCGAACTTTGTTTTTCATAATACCGCCAAGCAAATTTCTGGACAAAAAGTAGGCGACAAGTGCGAGTGCGACATAAATTGCTTGACCAAGTGGGTAGCCAAAGTCAAGAAAAGTTACTAGTGGAGACTCTGGGTCGATCTCGTAATTACGAAGGAATGCAATATATGAAATAACCATCATCATAATCGGCATGCCGATAGCCAATATTTTATATTTAACCTGTTTCAAAGAAATACCGGATCCGCTTACTTTAGCAAGTTGCCATACGGCGTAAATGTAAATTAAGATACTGCCAAAATAAAAAACCTCACCAAACGAGGGATAGGGATTTTCGATATTGTATACATAGAAATAGATTGCGTAACAGACCTGCCCTAAAAATTGAAATAGTAACCCGATTGAAAAAAATGTTAATGATCTACCTAAAATGCTTTTTAATCCGCCCCATTCCTTAGCAATTAATAAACCTGCAACAGCGCCAATGCCAGCTATAATGCCATAAGTGTCTGTGAAGTGATCTCTAAGCGCAGCACCTTCGGGAACATAAAATTGAATATATACCCATACGGCAACATAAACCAAGTACAACGCTATTGACAGATATTTTAGACCATTTTTATAATTCACGCGTTAGTAAAATTATATACACAAATAGAATAAATGGGCAACTTCTATTCTACTTGTTATACTTGCTAGTTGTATGAGTATACCAACGTTCCCAAAATTTGAAACCATATCACCTAAACATAAAGAGACAATTGATAAGGTGTATAAAGTATTTGCTCCGTATTGTGATTTTAACTTTCAAAATATTTACAACTGGAGTGATTCAAAAACACCATCTGCAGTCTCGTTGCTAAATGACAATTTAGTAGTTAAAATGGTTGATTTTACTTCGGAGAAAGAAATTTTAACATTCATTGGTAAGAATCAACTACTGCCAACCGTGTTACAGTTGCTTGAAAGAAGCGAAGAACTTAAGGTTGTACCTGAAGAGTGCATCACACCAGAGTTAACGGATTCAGGTTTATTTGAGATAGTGGAAGACGATGGGAATCATGATTATATTTTAAGTGTTGAAAAGTTGGCAAAACTAAGAGGTAGGGAACTAAAATCCAAACGAGGTAGAGTAAATAAATTTAAACGTTTATTCCCACACATTATTGTTAAAAACATGGATTTGACAAAAAACAAAACACAAGATGGGATTTTGCAGGTTGTTAAACAGTGGGCCAGTAATAAAAAACTCAACCTGAACGAGTTTATTAGAGAGTTAGGAGCAATAAATCGGTTAGTCGAGACAGCGAGTTTATATAATATGTTAAATGTCGGGCTATATGATCACGGAAAGCTGATCGGATTTACAACAAATGAGCTTGTTTCAAAGGACTATGCCTTAGGTGGTTTTGGAAAAGCTGATACTTCATATCATGGGATTTATGCGTATCTAGAACACGCTACATGCGTTCGATTGCATAGAAAAAGAATCAAGTATTTGAATTATGAACAAGATCTAAGTATAGAAGGTTTAAGAAATTCTAAAAGGTTATGGCGGCCAGACAGTTTTTTGAAAAAATATCGGATTAAATTTAAATCAGCTTAATGCTATTATTAACAAACTTGTATGAGATATTCCGAATTACCAGTACAGCTAAAAAAGCAGCTTAGCCAATTAGAAACGCCTTTTCTGTTTTACGATTTATATAAAATTAGAGAAAATTATAAATTATTTATAAAACACATAGCTCCGGATTCTGTATTTTATGCAGTAAAAGCCTGTTCGTTAGCTCCTGTATTAAAAACGCTAAAAAAAGCCGGGTGTTCATTTGAGGTAAATACTAAAATTGAATTTCAAAAGGCAATAGCCGCAGGCGCACAACCTAACAAGATAATAAATAGCTCTCCAGTCAAAAGAAGTTCAGACATTGAGTATATGTATAAAAGAGGTGTTACTAGTTATGTTTATGATTCATTTGAAGAGTTGGAAAAAATAAGTGCGTTTGCGCCAAACTCTGGGGTTGTTATTAGAGTTTACATTTCCAACGACGGCAGTGGGCAAAAGCTAAACACAAAATTTGGTGTCGATAGTACTCACGCCACCGCTCTGATAAAAAAAGCCAAAACATTGGGTTTGAATCCATATGGTGTGACCTTTCATGTAGGGTCTCAGTGTGAAAATCTAGCCAATTGGGAAGAAGGACTTAAGAAAACCGCCAAGCTATTCAATGAATGTTCTTCGTTAACTACAATAAATTTAGGCGGTGGGTTCCCCGTACAATATTCAGGTACTAAAATACCTCCATTTGAAAAGATAGCAAAAACAATAAATTCAGCACTTACACACCATTTCAAAAGACGGCCACTATTACATGCTGAGCCGGGAAGAGCTATTGTTGGTGATGCGGCGTTTTCCGCGACAACCATAGTTGGGAAAAAGAAAAACGTGAGTAAGAAGTGGTACTTTATTGATTTATCAATTTTTGGCGGTTTTATAGAGTTGTTTGAATTTAAGGAAGATTTTGCATATGAAGTGGAAAGTGAGCGTAAACAAAATAATAGTGCTGTGAGACTGCAGAATTACGATATTGCGGGTCCAACTTGCGATGGGACTGACATAATCGCACGAAATATTAAATTACCGGCACTGGCTGTTGGTGATAGATTATATTTCTTAAATACTGGGGCATATACTTTGGAGTATGCCTCCGATTTCAACGGTTTTTTAAAGCCGACCGTTTATTATTTGACCGAGCGGGGTAACATAACCGTTGGGTGACGTAATTTAATCATTTTCAAACCACAAGCTAACTCTCTTTGATATTTCACTTAAAATAAGTGCTATTAGTTACTATGCTTACCTCTGGTGCTATACTTTACCTAATGTCCGAAATTGAAAAATATCAGTTTATACATCATTTTGTCCCGCACCCTGTGCATAGAAAGCGTGCGACACTGCTTTCACATAAAGCACTATTTGCGTACTCGCTAATACTGCTTGTATTACTTTTTGCCGTTAAGGTTGCTATTCCGAAAGTATTTCCCGGGGTATTAGGTTATGCCTCAAATATCACCGTTTCAGATCTATATGCGTCAACTAACAAATTGCGGGCGGATAACGGATTGTCCGCATTAGCGTTAAATGAAACGTTGTCTGCCGCGGCGCGACAAAAGGCCGAAGATATGTTTAAAAACGATTATTGGGCTCATATTTCTCCATCTGGTGTAAAACCGTGGGATTTTATAATAGGCGCTAATTATGATTATTCATATGCAGGTGAGAATTTGGCAAAAAACTTTAACACATCTGACGAGGTTGTATCCGCGTGGAATAATTCACCTTCCCATAGAGAAAACCTACTTAGCTCAAATTATGATGATGTGGGATATGCGGTTGTGGATGGCGTACTTGGCGGATATAAAACAACACTAGTTGTGCAAATGTTCGGGAGACCGCGCACCCCGTCGTATCTTGCCGGAACCGAAAGCGGAACTCCGGTAGGCGGGCCAAGCGTGTCCGAGGAAGCAGTGAAATCGGAAAGCACTCAGCAGGCAGAAGTCGGTGCGCAAGAACTTGTTCCACAAGAAGCAATTCCTGTAGTGGAGACAGAGCAGCCACCTGTTCCTGCTGTAATTAGTGTACAACCAACGCCACAACAATTAGAAAATCCCATTTTTCCAATAAATTTGGCACTTGCGTCTAAGTACATGCTCGCTGTGTTTGGGTTTTTCATTTTGGGGTTAATGGTGCTTGATGTCTGGTATTCCAGAAGAAAAGCAATCCCTAAATTTACCGGTCATACTTTTGCACACATTACCTTATTGCTTTTTTTGGTAGCAAGTATATGGTTAGTTATGTCACCGGGGAGCATTTTGTAATGAAAGTATTTTATAGCGGGACGTCCCATAGACGCGTCTTTCTAAATGAGAGTATCTGACAAATTTATAATATGAGCATTAGTTATTTTACAAAACAGGATTTTTTGCACTATTTGATCCTTGTGCTTGGTTTGATAATTTTTGCGGTGCTCTTCTTCATTTTTAGCCAACAAACTGCTACTCAAATCTACATCGCTTTTTTTGCGTCGCTTTTTTATGCGGCGTGGGGTATACTTCACCACGCAATGGAAAATCGCTTATCTACCAAGGTTGCACTCGAATATATTTTTTTTGCTGTATTGGCATTTGTGTTCATTTTATTCCTGCTCGAAATCTAAGCCACTTTTATGAAGGTTGTTGTCATTATTCCAACATACAACGAAGCAGAGAACATTAGGGAGCTACTACCCATTTTGGTAACTGAATTTGAGAAGATGCCTAAATATGACTGGCATGTGCTTGTGGTAGACGGTAATTCCCCTGATGGTACGGGTAAGGTTGTTAATGAGTTTGGGCAAAAATATCCTTTTGTTCACTTACTGCTTGAAAAAGAAAAAGCGGGGTTGGGTGCCGCATATATTTACGCTTTTAAGCACTGTATGGCAGAAATGCACGCGGATGTCATTATTGAGATGGACGCTGATTTTCAACATAATCCAGAAACAATCGCGCAATTTATGGAAAAAATTGATGAGGGGGCTGATTATGTAATTGGGTCAAGATTCACTAAAGGCGGAAGTATTCCCGCAGAATGGGCATTGTATAGAAAAATTTTAAGTGTGGGGGGCAATTTATTCTCAAAAGTAGTTCTTGGTATATATTCGATAAATGATTTTACTGGCGGATTTTGCGCAATTCGTATAAAAGGCGTAATAGACCAAATAAACTTAGACGAAATAAAATCACAGGGTTTTGCGTACAAACTTGATTTAATTTATAAAGTACACAAACTAGGTGCAAAAATTGTTGAAGTTCCTATTGAGTTTGGGATTCGAGACCGCGGTGATTCTAAAATGGAGCGGACTAATACTCTAGATTCTTTACGTGTGGTATTGACCATTAGGTACGAGGAAAATAAGGATTTTATTAAATTTTGCGCAGTTGGTTTTGTAGGGTTATTTGTTGATCTTTTTGCGTCTAATCTGTTAAGACTAACAGCGCTGGCTCCTGAAAACGCCGCGTCTCTAGCAATGCTAATCGCGATGACAGTCACATTTACATTAAACAATTTTTGGTCGTTTAAAACACGGTCAGCTAGAACAGCTAAAAATTTAGTAGTAAAGTACGTCCCATATCTGGCGGTATCTATGGTACCGCTGTTATTTAGGAAATATTTTGTTAGATGGGTTGTAACTGATTTTGGTGATACATTAATTACCTATAATATTGCACTGTTCGTAGCTATTGGGTTTGGTCTTGTGTGGAACTACATAATGTACAGCAGAGTAATTTGGCGCAAAAACCGCTGACGCATACCATTTAGTGTGGTTGCAGCCGTAACTACAGTAATTGCAGCAATTGACCACGGGATTTTGCTATAATGAAAGGTGCATCATGGAGTATTCAATTATAATACCGGCTTTTAACGAGTCGGACAAAATAACAAGCACCCTTACTCAGATTTTAGGTTTTATGCGCGAATATAATAAGGCGTTTGAGATAGTTGTCGTTGACGATGGCAGTAAGGATAACACGGCTGATATCGTTCAAAAGTACGCAGAAACAAATCCGGAAGTGAAAATAATAAGAAATCCTCACAAAGGGAAAGGTCCAACGTTGTGGACAGGTGTGATGCAAGCGCAAGGAAATCTACTTTATTTATGTGACGCCGATTTAGCTGCTCCAATAGAAGAGATAAAGAAATTTACTTTATGGGCAACAGATCATGATTATGATGTAGTAATTGGTTCTAGAGAAGGTACCGGTGCAAAAAGAATTAATGAGCCATTTTATAGACATTTGATGGGTCGTGTTTTTAATTATCTTGTACAAATAGTAGCTTTAAGAGGAATTAGCGACACCCAATGTGGGTTTAAGCTGTTTAAAAAAGACGTGGCAAGAAATATATTTGGTAAATTACATATTTATGGAGAAAGTGCCCAAGAAATAGAAAAAGCGTATTTAGGTGCATTTGATGTGGAAGTTTTATATTTAGCTAAAAAGTTAGGGTATAAAATTAAAAGTGTTCCCGTAACTTGGACGTTTGTGGTAACCACAAGACTTAATCCGGTAAGTGATTCGCTAAAGATGGCTAGAGATGTTATGCGCATTAGACTTAACGATTTAAAAGGGTTATACAAGTAATTATTCCAACCGCGATTTTTAAGCGGATTTGGGTGAAAGGAGTATTACCATGAAAATAATTTGTGTAGTAGGTACGGGCTACGTTGGATTAGTCGGAGCTGCTATTTTTGCTGATTGGGGTAATACAGTTGTCGGTGTAGATATAGATGAAAAAAAAGTAAAAATGATAGAACGGGGAGAAATGCCAATTTATGAACCCGGACTCGATGGAATAGTTATACAAAACATGAAAAACGGTAGACTGCGATTTACGACTTCGCTCAAAGAAGGAATGAAGGGCGCGGATATTTTATTTACCTGTGTAGGTACGCCACAAGGCGATGATGGAAGAGCTAATTTAAATTACGTTTGGCAGGTTGCCGAAGAAGTTGGTAAAAACATCGACCATTACATGGTAATTGTAACGAAAAGTACGGTACCTGTAGGAACAAACGAAAGAGTTGAGGAAATTATCAAAGAGCTTGCCCCGAATGTGGAGTTTGATGTCGCTTCAAACCCGGAGTTTTTGGCTGAAGGCACTGCTATAAAAGATATGTATAGTACCGACAGAACGGTTATCGGCTCGAATTCTAAAAAAGCCTTAAAAATTTTACGCGACTTATACAGCCATGTTGACGCGCCAATTGTTGAATGTGATTTACGTACAGCCGAAATGATTAAATACGCGTCAAATGCGGTGCTTGCCACCAAAATTTCCTTTATTAACGAAATCGGGCAGTTATGTGAGCGAGCCGGTGCGGACGTTTCGGTGGTGGCTGAGGGAATGGGTTATGACAAAAGGATTGGAAAACACTTTTTAAACGTAAGCATCGGTTATGGCGGAAGTTGTTTTCCTAAGGATGTTGCCGCACTGTACAGGACTTCAACGGATGAAGCATACGATTTTAAGCTGCTCAGAGGTGTTATGGAAGTAAACGAACGCCAAAGATACTACTTCATCCGAAAAATTAAGAGATATTTGGGTAATGAATTATCCGGGAAGACAATTGCATGTTTAGGTTTGGCATTTAAGGCCCGAACGGATGATATTCGCGAATCGGCAGCAATTAAAGTTATTCAAGAGCTTCGCGGTCTTGGCGCCGACGTAAAGGTTTTTGATCCGCAGGCAATGAGTACGGCAAAAAAAGAATTAGGTGAAAAAAATATCTATTACGCAAAAGACGAATATGATGCAGTTTCAGGATGTGACGCGGTGTGCTTACTGACGGAATGGCCGCAATTTGGCGAACTGGATTATAAAAAAGTGAAAGAAAAGCTGAAAAAAGCAGTAATTTTTGATGGCCGAAATTTATTAGATCCTACAGAAATCGAAGGTATGGGGTACACGTATTTTGCAATTGGTAAAGTAACAAACGGATTGCTAGAAATTTGTGAGGATGACAAAGAAGCTTATTTGTCAGACGCAATATTAAGAAGACGAAATGGACGTGGCTGAAAAACAAACTAAAAAAAAGTTACTGTATTTTGTACCTGAATTTCCTAGACTTACGGAGACGTTTATTGAGCGTGAAATCTCCAAATTAATCGAATTTGATAACCTGGATATTGTGGTGTTTTCGTTGGCGAAAGCAAGCGGCGCAATGAGTGAGAATGTTAAAGATAAAGTTGTGTACCAAAAACTAACATGGAGAGCGTCTTTTTTGGCAGGTTTTTACTTTTTTACTCGCACTAGAGCAGTTCTGGACGCGTGGAAATTAGTCTGGGATGATAAGACTAAGTCAGTAATCAAAAGAGCATATCTTTTTTTGAAGGGTGTTGGGTACACAAAATTATTTGAACGATACAATCCTGAGCACATTCACGTAAATTTTTTGTCGGATCCGTCAACTATTGCCCTGATTGTTTCCAAAATACTTAACATTCCGTTTAGTATATCGGCACATGCAAAGGACGTATTTGTGGACGGAACGTTGATCTCCGAAAAGGCACGGGAAGCCAAATTTATTACGGTGTGTAACGAAAACACCTGGCGAAAGGTTGTGGAAGAAGCGAATAAAGAACGGGCAAGCGGCAAGGTTCGGTTAATTTTTCATGGCATTGAGGCACAAAAAGTTTTTATAGGTACACCTGATATAAAAAAGCCCGACAGACCGATGATTTTTTTAGGCGGTACGCGGTTGGTAGAAAAGAAAGGCATTAAATACATGGTAGAAGCGTCAAGAATCCTAAAAGACCGCGGTATTGAGCATCAAGTAGATATTGTGGGCCCCGGGCCGTTGTACGAAGAATTAATGGTGCAAATCAAGGAATTGGGGCTTGAGGATACTGTAATTATTCACGGGGAGGGTAAAGGTACGCCTTTTAAACTTGTTGCACAATACTATCAAATTGCGGATATTTTTGTATTGCCAAGTATTGTAACGCAAGAAGGTGATGTTGACGGGGTGCCAACTGTGGTAATCGAGGCGGCTTTGGCACATTTACCGATGGTGACAACAAGTGCCGGTAGTATTACTGATTTAGTAACCGCCGATGCTGGAATATTAATTCCGGATAAGGATGCTGTTGCAATTGCAGATGCGGTGGAAAAGCTGCTGTCCGACAAAGACCTTGCGAAGCGGTTAGGTGATACCGCTCACAAAAAGGCATCTGAAATGTTTAATCTTGAAAGGAATGTGGGCGAGCTTGAAAGTTTATTGCTTAACTGAAAGTTTAATTGTAGTGCACTTGAGGTAGCAAAAAAACTAAATTTCAAACGTATTTTATGGGTAACAACCATTAATTACTATATTCATTGCTTGACAACTAATAATATTTGTGTTTTAATTTACATATGAAAAAAATACGGACCGATTACAAACTTAATAGAAATCAAAAAATGTATGATGAGTATATAAATTCTGATACCTCGTATAACAAACTTGGCAGAAAATATGGTATTTCACCGCAAAGAGCAAGATTTATTATTACTGATCTTAAGAAAAAAGGAATTGGATCTGCTTTAACTACTGATTCAACAGCAGACGACCGTAATAAATATAGAGATTTAGCAATAGAATTACGTGAGCAGGGTAAACTTGATCTATCGCTTAAAATGTTTGAAGAAGTAGCTGCTTGGGATGAAAAGTACAAGGATTATCGGGGGCTTGATTCAACATATGGTCATATTGGGATTGTTTATGCTAAAAAAACAAAACACGCAAAAACCAAAAACGAAAAATTAAAATATATGAAAGCCGGTAAAGAGTACCTTTTAAAGTCAATTGCATTAGCCGAGGATGGTAAACTTCTCCCCGGCGCAAAAGTAATGATTCAGGTTCGGCTAGCTGCTGCAAAACTGCTGGAGAGTGAATTTCAAAATAAAAAAGAAAGTTCTCAAAATCTTGCTGATGCACTAACTATTGTTGAGAAAGCAATTGTTGAATTGCCGGGGTCAGACGCAGGAAAAGCTTGGCCTATGAATATAAAAGCGAAAATACTACATAAAATGGGTAGGTCAGAAGAAGCGTTTCAAACGGTACTGGATGCACAAAAGAATATTTTTACAGGCTACTTTGATGAACTAAACTGGTCAAAGTATAGAAAAAAGAAAAAAGAAAATTTAATAGGAAATGATCAGGCATTAATGAAAATAAGAATTTGGATCTCCAATTTATATGTAACAACCGCAGTAATCTGCAATGATACACACAGATACGCGTTAGCCGATTATTTTGCAAATTCAGTATTAAAGCTAGATGATCCTGATGGAACATTAGCAGAGGTTAAAAAAACCGCAAAAGCAGTTAAAGAAAGATTATAGGGTAATATGCTAAAAATTACAGACAACAAAGATGAAAGAGAAAAATTTAAAGACGAAACCGTAGTTTTACGTGAGCAAGGACAGCTTAAAAAAGCATTAAAACAGTTTGATACCATTATTGCATGGGACGATAAAAACTCCAATTACAGAGGAAAAATGGATGTTTTAGGTCACAAGAGACTGACTTTGAAACTGATGGCAGAAAAAGCGAAATCAAAACATGAAAAGCAAGAGTTATACGCAAAAGCAACTGAATGTATTGAAAATGCGCTTGGTTTGGTAGGTGCTGACCCAAGAATAACAGAGGATGTTATAAATAGGCAAAAAATTCATTTAGCATCGGCTTTATTGGATGAAAGTCGAGTTAATTCGGGGTCTAAAGCCGGGCTTCAGCGTAAATATGCCTCTGAGTATATAAACAAAGCATTGGAAAATTATACAGGGACAGAAGCAAACAAAGCATGGGTTCTGTGTGTTAAAGCAGATATTTTATTTGATCAGGGTTATGTTAGTGAGGCAATACAGACTTTGTGTAGTGCTCAGAGCTGTCTATTTGATGGATACAAAGTTGCAGAAATAGAGAATGATCAAATTGATTTAAAATATAATGTTTGGGTCGCAGGTATTCTTTTGAGAATGGCAAATATTGCAAAAAAAGAAAATATGCCGCTGCTTGCTGAAATTTTTGGACGGATAGTTTTTAACATGGACGACCCGGCAGGTGTACTGGAAAATAAGAAGCAAGAAGCGGGAAAATTGCTTAAAGTAAGCTAATACTTAAGGAGAGTACCTTAAAAAAAATGAACACCTGCGATTGAGTCATTTTGCAAAACAGCAAAAAGAAACTTTCTTCACTGTAAACACTCTTCCTAACTGGTAAAATAAACATATGCGAATTGCTGTCTTTACCAAAAGTACGACCTTTCATAGTGGGTATGGGGGATTAGAAACTCAAAATAAAGTGTTGTGCGAGGGTCTGGCGGCTCGTGGGCATACTGTTGTTGTATTTTCACCAAAACAGGAAGTGGTCGAGGACATGTTGACCGATAACGGGGTTTTGTATGTATTTATACCGGCAGTTTATCGGATGGGGATATTTTTTAATGGGTTTGAGGAAAAAATGAGAAAAGTTTTAGA
>CAZBWW010000002.1:0-24622 GCA_964496005.1 uncultured Candidatus Saccharibacteria bacterium
GTGCCCCTCTGCCGGTACGACCTCTCAGTCCCGATAACCGTCATAGGCTTGGTGAGCCTTTACCTCACCAACTACCTGATAGTCCGCAGGCTCATCCCTAACCGAACAAGTCTTTACTGGAGTGGGTACCAGATCATCGAGTATTAGACCGCCTTTCGGTAGCTTATTCTCGAGTTAGGGGTAGATTCCTACGTGTTACTCAGCCGTCTGCCACTAACCACCGAAGTGATTCGTTCGACTTGCATACCTTAAACACGCCGCTAGCATTCATCCTGAACTAGGATCAAATTCTCATAAAAAACGCATTCTTTTCACCTTCGATATTTCGAATGTGGTGCCAATAAATTGGCTATGTTTTTCTTTTTTTTAGCTTTTCAGCTTTTTTTTGAATCGGCGAGATTCAAATTATAATTCTATATTTGGCTTATGTAGATTTCAAAGTGCTTAACTGGCTTATTGTGCAAAATTCCGGCTTTTAATACTGCATCTACTAATACATCAAAACCGCAGAATTTTGGCATGATCACCTTATCAAGCAAGTGGCTTAAAGTCAATATGACATGCGAAAACGGCAGGCTTAATCTCAATGTTGCCGAAACTACATGGGTCAAGCGATCAGTGTGATTAAGTTATTCTATCTCATTAACCTCTATGTACTTTGTTTTAAACAACTCCGCCAAATTCTGCGCAAACTGCTCTTTTTTGCTAATTGGCGAACAAGTTATTAAATCAATGTGTACAGCTTGTTTTTCAGGCCAGGTGTGTACAACCATATTGGAACTGGCAAGTATAAATGTAAGTGTTAATCCTCCACCTTTAAATTTTGTAAGCTTGCTATCAACAACTTTTAACCCATGCCAATCACAAAAATCTCCGCACAGCTTTAATAACGTTTTTTTTGAGCTCACAACTTGACTTGGTACTTTAAATAGCTTAAACACAAAGTGATCTACATATGGAAATTTTTCGTTAGCTGTACGTTCAAATGTATATATTTCTGCCGGTAAACTATCTTTTAATGCTTTTGTATAAGAATTTGTCTTTAAAACGTATAAGGAGCTTCTACTCCCAATAGACTCCGCACCATCATAAGTTGCGAACTTATTAACTTTATCCTCTACTACAAGATTGTATTTACCAATAATTTGCTGGATTTTCAGTTCTTTTTCAGGTTCTTTAAAGGAATTGCCATAAAATAAAAATATGTAGTTTCCGGCGGCGTTTGCGTACGGTTTCAAAAATTCAACACCCCTCTGAAGAAAAAGCGAAATACCTGATTTTGTATATGGCGGGTCGGTTAAAACTACATCAAACTTTCCGGTAAATTCCTTTTTTGGGTCTTTTCTAAAGTCGTAAAGCTCGGTCTGAACATTCTTAATACCTAAATCATTAACTATTGCTTCTATTACAGATAATATGTCTTGATCTATGTCAAAAACTACTATTTGTTTATACTGCATACTAATTTCTTGTGAAAGCATCCCCAACACAATTGACACTAAATCATCATCGCCTAATAAACATATTCTTTTGCCTGTTATTTGCCCTTTTGCCAAAAGGAGCGTGGCTTTTGCAACTGATGTTTCTACGGTTGCAAAAAACTGATCGTACTCTCTTTTAGGGTTGAGATTGTACTTTTTTCTTATAGCTAGAAGCTTTTCTTCAATAGTATGCAGTAAAACTTCTGTTTCGCTATTTTGCATGGTTAAGAAATGTGCAGGAAGTATAGTCCACATATAAGGCTTAACAGTAAGAGAATTCAGCATTTTTCCACCTTCAGGAGTCAAAGCTAAAGTGTTTGAATCGCCTGTATTTTCACCGCAACCTTGCAACAAAGCAGAAAGTGAGCTTTTAAAGTTTTTTAGGGTTTCTTTTGGTATACCGGTTTTCTGTATAAACGTGTTATTAGTGAGTGGCACTTCCGACTCAAGGCTCGAAGTTTTCAACAAATATAACAAACCTTCTATTTCGGCCTCTGTTAATTCAGGGTTTTTCTGTTTTAAATCGGCAAGTAAGTTTTCCACCGCGACTATTATGCGTTATGAAGGCAAAAAAAGCAAAGTATCTTATTTATGTCCTATTTATGCTAGACCTTCCCCGGTTGTAAAAAAATCAAAAAAATTGCATTTTTGTGACATGAAGCGCATCCTCTACTACCTTGCAATCGCTGGAACGGTAATTACATTTCTTAGTAAATCAGCAGTTGGGCAGGAGGATGCGTGGATTAAACTAACTTTGCCGAATAACTTGTTTGATGCTGTTGAAACGACACCATATGGTATTTTCGCAGGTGAACACGATAGTAGAACAAGTACGCCAAGATATAACGGAGTTTACAAAAGCACCGATTTAGGCGAAACGTGGGAACAAGCGGGGCTGGCAGATAGACGTATTAGCGACATTGCTTATAACAATGGCAAAATTTATGTTGCAACCCGCATGGTTGTTGGCGGAACTGTTGGCTTGTTCATGTCTGAGGATGGCGGAACTACGTGGACACACAACCACCCGCCCGGAATCCAGTTTAGCACCTGGTCTGTGGCTTCACTTGATACAACTATAGTTTTAGGCACCGCAAGTTACGGTTTATGGGTATCTTTTGATGAAGGTCAGACATGGGAACAAAAAATCGGCTCCGGAGTGGGACCCGATGTCTATAAAGTTGCGGTTAGCCCGGAGGTCTTTGTAGCAACAACGAATGATAAGGTATACAAATCTACAGATGGTGGCAACACATGGGAGGAAATCCCCGCACTGGCGGGAAAAATTATCCGAAACCTTGAAATACATGAAAATGTAATATTGGCTGGAGCACCTAATTTCAGAGGGCTTTTTAGATCTGCTGATCATGGCGAAACGTGGACTGCAGCTCCTTATTGGGGTAGTTTCAGAGCGGACGGCATTTTATTCTTTGATGGGATATTTTATGTTGGTAAACAAACCGGAAGCTCCACTTACAGCGTTGTAAAATCGACGGACAGTGGCGTAACCTGGCAGGATACTAATTTAAACACAAATGGGCCAGTTCTTGACCTTACAGCACTTGCATCTGAACCCGACTACATTTACGCTGTCACAACATATAACGGTGTACACAGACTAGCAGTACATCCAGAACAGCCTACGCAAAATGCTTTTTTGGAAATTCCGTGGGAGACAAGTGATAGCAGCGAATTGGTAGATAAAATTACCTCTGTTTTTGATCATAGATACCCGCTTATTGGTTATGGGTATCATAGTGAACCTATGGCAAACTCTTCTACAACAATGGATTATCTTGGAAACGAAAAAGAAATCCCTGATTTGTACTACAGCGGACACGACGCTATTGATTTTGGACTTGTTGACGGAACCGAAATAAAAGCCCCCGCTGCCGGCTATGCAACTTATTACTATTGTAACGCATGCGGACATACGATAAAGGTAAATCATCAAAACGGCTACGAAACTACTTATTACCATTTGCGTGGCGATGGGCTTATTACTACAGAACAAATACCTGTATGGGTAAATGCCGGTGATGTACTTGGAAAGGTGGGGCTAACAGGCAACACTTCGGGTTACCATTTACATTTTAGTGTGTTAAAAGATAAGAACGGTGACGGCGCATTTGTTGGAGATTCTCCTTACGGGAAAGTGGATCCTTTCGGCTGGTTTGGCGGTAGTTTGTCTGATCCGTGGGAAGTCTATAACTGGACAGACACTCTGGGAACGCATACCGGTTCTAAAAGTGATTATTTATGGCGGCATTTTATTGACCATGCCGTAAAGTACTTCGGACAGGCAGGTGGTGAAGTTACGTTGGATAATAAAACAGTTACACTTGATGAAAATAGCTATCCTTACAGTTTTAGCCTGCTCGCACACAATTATGTACAACCAGTGTTATCAATCGTGCAGCAGCATTTGCAATATATCCCACACACTTCTGTACTAATTGATGCATATGATAATCTCGGTACTGTAGTGGACATACTCACCAGACCTGCAAAACTCCAATTTAACTTTAGTGCCGAAGATTTGCAAAATATAGCTGCCGAAACCCTAAAAGTTTACAGTTACAATGAAATTCTGGGGAGCTGGGAACCATTAAATACACTCTTGCTAGATCTGGTAGAAAATAAAATTAGTGCTGAAACGGCTCACTTTTCTAAATTTGCGGTTTTTGGTGAAAAAGTTGATGCCACGCCGCCTGTGACGGAAGTCACAGTTGAGGGCGAAAGAAGTACAAACGGGTGGTATATAACTCATCCTACAGTTAGCCTGTCGGCTGACGATGGTACGGGTTCCGGTGTTGCTAAAATTCTATATCGCATTGCGGTCGAGATTGATTGGACCGACTATACGCAGCCATTTGTGGTTGACCGTGAGGGGGTATTTGGGATTGAATACAGGGCGGTTGATAGTGCAGATAATTTAGAGGGAGCTAAAAACTTTTTGGTTAGGGTAAATACTTTGGGTAATCGGGTATGGACTAATACAGTTGTTGATGCAAGTTTTGAAATTGGGAGTTTTTAAGTTGGAAATAGTATTGCAGGTGCAGAGCCGGGGACGAGGTAAAAACTCTCGATCACCACTAATCAACGAGTAGCTACTTCGTTGTTAGTTGGCTCTGCACCTTTGACTCAGCTTGTGTCGACCCAGGCTGAGGGTTGCGGTGGGACTAGGGGTGCTTTGCGTGCCATCTTCATGAGGGCGATGGTATCGGCGCTGTCCCCGATTGTTTTTCACGCGCACGCTGCCTAGTCCTCCTAACACGGGAAATTGTAGCAAAAAATTGAAACGGTGTCAAGTGCTATAGGTTACTAAACTTTGGGGAGAAAATTCTACAACATAACCATATTTAGCCAATTATTCCCCCACCCAATAGCTCCTTCTTATCATAAAACACTGCGCTTTGCCCGGAGGCAACTCCAAATATAGGTTCTTCTAATGTTACTGTTAACATACCACCATCACCTTCGCTAACCACACAGCTATATAGTTCACCCAAATGTCTAATTCTCACCTCACACGCCAAAGGCATCTTAGGCGTACTCCCAACCCAATGCACATTATCAACTGTAAAACTAGCTCTATCACCTTCCTTTGCAAAACCCACAAGCAATTCGTTCCGCTCAGCGTTTTTCCCAATTACATACACAGGCAACCCAACATACTTTGTTATCTCAAACCCGTGGCGCTGGCCAATTGTGTAAAATACCACCCCATCATGCTTACCTATCACTTCGCCTTTTGTATTAATGACATTTCCCGACCGTGGAATAAGTCTTTTTTTCAAAAACTCCTTAATATCAACTTCACCAATAAAGCAAATTCCTACACTGTCCGGCTTGTCAAAAGTGTGTAACCCAACTTGCTGCGCAATTTGCCTAACTTCATCTTTGCGCAGTTCACCTAACGGAAAGAGTGTTTTTGCAAGCTGCTCCTGACCTAATAAATATAAAAAGTATGACTGGTCTTTTGTCGCATCTACCCCCATCAGTAATTTGTATTCATCAGCAACATGTTTAACCTGCGCATAATGCCCTGTCGCAACATAATCAAAACCTTCCTTAACCGCCCAGTCCAAAAATAACCCAAACTTAATTTCTTTATTACACATCACATCGGGGTTTGGCGTCCGGCCGGACTCGTACTCACGGTAAAAATACTCAATAACCCTTTCCTTATACTCTTTTACGAAATCCAGCGACACAAACTTAATACCCAACTTTGCCGCCACCGCAACCGCATCAGCCCTATCATCGTCTGCTCGGCACCCATCAGCCTTGGCATCCCAGCATTGCATAAAAACACCTGTAACATCGTGGCCCTGCTCTTTTAGTAAATATGCAACCACAGAAGAGTCCACCCCACCGCTTAACCCAACAGCTATTTTGCTTTTGGTATTTTTGTTTTTATTATTTCGTATATTGTCCATGCTTTACAGCACCAATTATATATGGTATAGATTGGTATGAATTCCTCCTACCTGACGCCAGACACGTCAGCGCCGGCAAGTGATACTCTCCCAGAGTTACTTCCCGGCATTTTTTATCGCAAAGATTATTGCATATACCACAAATATATGATATCTAGTATAGATAATACTCTCCCATGCTCTAAGCCGGCATTTACTCTGTTCGCAGATAAGTGCCGGCTTAACTTTTATTCACGCCAACCCAAAAAATGAATTCCTAAATTGAAAATATTAAACAGTATCGCGAACATAGTTATTTTTTTGGTATTTTCCCGTTCGTTGTAGGCCCGCCAACCAACTCACATCCAATAACCGCGGCTTCCATTGCCTGCATTAAGTCTTCAATAACTTCTATCGCTTCGGCGTAACTTAACCGTCGAAAGTTATGCGGAAAGTAGTGAAACACCTGATTCCGTCCTCTTTTCCAGCTTTTCCATAGTTTTTCGGCAATTTCGTGCCCACCACTTCTTCTCCCGGGAACTTGGTGATTACAAATTCTGGTAAAAACATTTTCTTTTGTATTCATAAAATGCGGGTTCAAAATTCTCCCGATTCTGATGTCGTCACTGTAATATTCGTCCTCCGCAATCAGCCCCAAATCCAAAAATAACCGCTTCAAAAACCCTTCGTATGCTTTGGAAAACGGAAAAACCAAATATGAAAAATCTGAAATTTTGTGGTGGTTTGCCTGGGAATACTCCAGTAAATCTTCCCCATCTACTATTAAGCTTTGAATTTCTTTAGGTAAGTATTCCCAAAGTACGGAATCTCTTTTGATTACCTGCATATTGCCCATTTTACATTAAAGAACGGCGCAGATAAATATTTTGCGGTTACACACCAGAACCGCCCAAACAAGTAAAATTTGTAATTTCAGTAAAATTTCATGACATTACAATGTGTATTTGGTAAAATTTGCGCGATGGTAAATAGTTTGTGTTATACAAAGTTCAGCAAAGTTATTTAGATCGAGCTAAAAATACTAATAAACTAATGATATTAACTCAAACACAAACCGCAAAAAAAGTCGCACAACTTAAAAAACAGGGTAAAACTGTGGGTTTGTGTATAGGCTTTTACGACGTGCTAAATATCAGACATGTTAAGTTATTTAAATTTGCTAAAACTCAAGTTGATGTCTTAGTAGTCGGTATGGAGCAGAGTGAGAGCGCACGCATTAACATTAGCGGCGGTAACCGACCAATTGACACGCAGGAAATGCGGCTTGAATTTTTAAGTGAACTAAAAAGTGTAGACATCATTTTTGTGATGGCGCATGTCATAGATTTTAAAGCTACACCTAACGCAAGTGACTGGTACAAAAAGTTGTTTGCCCAGATAGCACCAACCCACTTAATTACAAACACGATTACAGATAAATTCAGTGAGAAGAAAAAAGAACTTGCCGACGAGCTGGGAATAGAATTTGTCGGCTTACCGGATATTAGTTTTTTAGAGTCTGAATCGGCTTTAAGTCCATAAAACATAAAAATAGCCAGGCTAAATAACACTAGCTTAAAACTTGCTATACTTTTTGTATGGAGTCTTTTTATAATCTTAGCCCAGATGAAACCATAAACCGACTTGCAACTTCTTCCACAGACGGCTTGAGCACACAGGAAGCACACAAACGACTGCAGGAATATGGTCCAAATCAAATTCCAGAAACAAAACAGGCATCACTCCTTCAAAAAGTCCTGCACCAGTTTACAGATATTTTAGTGTTGATCTTAATTATTGCTGCAATCGTGTCATTTGTTGTCGGCGAAACTCTGGACGCAGGGGTAATATTGTTTATTGTAGTTATTAACGCACTTATGGGTTACATGCAGGAAGCACGGGCAGAAAAAGCAATCGATGCGTTAAAGGCATTATCAACCGATTACGCAAAAGTGCTCAGAGACGGAAGTGTAGAAAGCATACAAGCCAAAGATTTAGTGCCCGGAGATATTCTGATTTTGGAAAGCGGAGATAAAGTACCGGCTGATGCACGATTACTAGAAGCAATAAACCTGGAAGTTAATGAAGCCATCTTAACGGGAGAATCTAAACCAACACACAAAGATACTAAAAATCTAAGCCTGAGCATTTCTACAGACAAAATTACCGACAAAGATCTTTCCGGCGGGTTTGTACAAAATCATCTACACAGCAAAACCAAAACCCAAACAGAAAAAAAGGTCGCAGCGGGCGATCAGTTAAACATGGTATTTAAAGATACAACATTGATTTACGGACGGTGTAAGGCTGTGGTTACACAAACGGGCATAAACACCGAAATTGGCCAAATTTCGGCGTTATTGCAAAAACAAAGCACTACAGACACTCCTTTAAGTAAAGAGCTAAACGTAGTGGCAAAAAGACTTACAGGAGCTGCATTACTTATTATTTTGATAATTTTCTTTTTAGGGATCTTTGGAGACGGTTTGGAAATTGAAGAAGCATTTTTAATGGCAATTAGTCTTGCGGTTGCTGCAATACCGGAAGGGCTGCCCGCAGTCGTAACCATAGCACTTGCAATAGGCGTCTCAAGACTTGCAAAGAAAAAAGCTATTGTCAGACGGTTACAAGCCGTAGAAACACTGGGGTCGGCAAATTATATTTTGACGGACAAAACAGGTACTTTAACAAAAAATAAGATGGCTGTAACAAATGTCGCGACGCTCACTTCGGACTTTACAACTACAATTGATAGCGACAAAACTAGTACATTTTTAGATGAACAAAAAAAACTAGTGGATCTGAATACACAAAAAGATTTAATGTGGTTAATAAAAACAATGGTTATATGTAATGACGCGCACGTTTCAGTTAAAAATACGGACACAGAAGGACCAAAATTTATCGGAGATTCAACAGAAGTGGCGTTATTGGAACTTGCATACTTTTCAGAGGTTAATACCGACGAGATTCGAAAAACTTACGAAAGAGTGTTTGAGATACCATTTTCATCAGAAACAAAAAAAATGCTAGTAGTTGTGAAAAATCCTGAGAACGAAAATGAAGTGCTGGTAATAGTAAAAGGTGCGCCTGAGGTAATTCAATGGATGGTCACAGAAGCAAACGATCGGATAACAGAAATTAATGACAGCTATGTAAAGAGTGGGTTGCGGAGTCTGGCATTTAGTTATAAAAAACTGGCAAAAGCCGAGTTTGAAGCTGCAAAACTGATTACTAATCCGGAAGAGTACTTATCAACCTTTCATGAGTTTTTGGGTATTGTTGCGCAAAAAGACCCGCTTAGGCCGGAAGTTAAAGACGCGCTGGATATCGCAAAAAATGCCGGTATTAAAACACTAGTCTTAACAGGCGATCACAAACTTACTGCAACTAATATCGCAAGTGAATTAGGGTTAATAGAGTCGGCTGATGAAGTTATGGACGGCTCCGAGCTTGGCGCAAAAACCGGTGATGAACTTACAGAACTATTAAAAACAATAAAGGTGTTTGCCAGAGTCTCGCCTCAGCAAAAACTAACTATTGTGGAAACAGTTAAGTCGTTGGGTAATATTACCGCGGTCACAGGAGATGGAGTAAACGATGCTCCGGCAATAAAAACCGCAGATATTGGCATTTCAATGGGAATAACTGGAACTGATGTTTCGAAAGAAGTTTCGGACATGGTACTACAGGACGACAACTACGCCACAATAGTTGAAGCGATCAGACAGGGTCGAATAGTCTATGATAACTTAGTTAAATTTATTACATATTTAATTTCGTGCAACATTTCCGAGATATTGTTACTTACAGCCGTAATAATAGTTGGGATTTGGGTTGATATACCGCTTCCGCTGTTGCCGATCCAGATTTTATGGATTAACCTAATTACCGATGGCTTGCCTGCGCTGGCCTTAGGCATGGAAAAAGGCGAAAAAGACATTATGTTGAGAAAACCACGCCAACAAGGCCATTTGCTAAATCGAAACAGATGGGTAAGAATGTTGTTTCAGGCCTTTATGATTACGGCGGTTACTTTTGTGGTCTTTACATATGCGCTTAATACGTCAACTGTTGTTGCCCAAACCGCAGCGCTAACCACTTTAGCCTTTTCTCAACTGTTTCACTCGTTTAACAGCAGATCAGAGGTACATTCGCTGTTTTCGCGGAAACTCAAATTTAATAAGTATTTGTATATTACACTTGCGATTTCGATATTTTTGCAAGTGTTAGTGGTTTATAGCCCACTTGGAAACAACTTTTTAAAAACTACGGCTTTGCCGGTTGAACTATTTATGACAGCAATTTTATTGGCAATAGTGCCTGTTGTCGGAACTGAAATATATAAATTATCATTAAGGAAATATGGGTATACCGCTTAGTATTTTAGTTATATTGACAGCTTCAGTAGCCTTAATAAAAGGTGTTGATCTGTTTGTAAAATCAGTTTCGCGCTTAGCAGTTAGGTTTAAGATATCAGCATATACGGTTAGCTTTTTCTTGGTTGCAGTAGCCACATCTATTCCGGAAACTGTCGTTGCGATAGGGTCTTCGCTTGAGGGAAATTCCATTTTGTCGTTTGGGAATGCTATTGGCTCAAATATCGCATTGTTGACAATTATTGTGGCAATTCCGTGTCTTATGACTGTGGGACTACCGACACGCACGATTTTAAATTCAAAAGATATTTACTACACTGCGCTATCATCACTTCTGCCTGTAATTCTAATACTGGACGGTACACTTGGTAAAAACGACGGCATCGTACTCTTGCTATCATACGCGGTTTATGTTGTTGCTGTTTTAAGAAAGGCTACAGGTTTAGAACAAATTAAGGACGGGTTTGAGAATGTTAAAGTACTTAAGGAAATCGGGCTGTTTTTGGTAGGTTTGTTGATATTGCTTGGTGCAAGTGAATTAATTGTGCTTGGAGCTGAAAATCTAAGCGTTGCAATGGGAATCAGCCTTGGTTTTATTGGCTTGACAGTTACTGCACTGGGTACGTCACTGCCGGAAATTTCATATTCAATTAGCGCAACCAGACAAGGCCAAAAAGAAACGGTTTTGGGCGATGTTGTCGGTAGTATTGTTGCAAATTCAACTTTGGTTTTAGGCATTACTGCGCTTATTTACCCGGTTAGTATTGAGGGGTCAAGTATAGGCGTTACAACCTTGTTTTTTCTAGTGTTGTCTTTGCTTGTATTTTTACGGTTTGCACGGACAAAGGAGAAGTTGGATACGGTTGAGGGAATTTCGTTGATGCTGTTGTATTTGGTGTTTTTGGTTGTGAGTTTTATGGCTGTTGAGGGGGTTTTTAGTATTGGGTTTTAGTACGAAAAAGGCTGGAATCAATACTGTTGTGACAGTGAATTCCAGCCTTCTTGCTTCCGCCATTTTTCGAATCAGTTTTTTTTTGAGTTAATTGGCTATGTAAGCCCGATAGCTCTCGGTTCTGTGAAACGTGATTGGGTGCCTCCATGACACCTCAACCGTAAACAGCAACCCGGAGTAATCTGTACGAAATGTCAGTACCAGATAATCCGAGTCATTAAGATGGTTGCGCGAAGCACCCGCGAGTGCTTCTTTAGCGGCACCCCATCCTTCTCCGGCGGGACCAACAAATTGTAGGACCGCGTTGAGAAACTCTCGAGCCTCAATTTGGGCGTGTTCTCCGCCGGTATTGCACTTTCTGATTGCACCTGCGAGTTTTCCAGCTCGGTGGTGCAGATTATTTAGGCTTATCTTCCCCTGCTTTCTCTGCCATGCTCGGGCATAGTCCCTTGCATCCACCCACGCAGAGAGCATTCCCACTATCGCACATCCAAATGCAACACAGAGAATACTCAGAGGAGCGATAAGATACGGAACCCGAAGTACAGCAAAAAAGGCAAACAGAACTGATGCAATACTTGCAATCAATCCTGCCACAAACATAAGCCAACGGGGAAACCCTATAGTCAAGTATGCTGTAAATACACGGATGTTCATTTCTTTTTCCTCCAGGCGTACGCCCGTATCGTCCGTGTCCCGAGTACTCGGTTTTTTAAACACCGGACGAGAGATTAATAAAACAAATGGCGGGGAGCAACCGAATCTCAATACCTAACCAAAAACGCATTAAGCTCCGCTTACTCCCCACTATTATTGCTATTTCAATGTGCAACAGAAAAAAGATCTACACGAGTTAAATATGTGTATTATAAGCTAAAAGTGAAATAAAATCAAATACTATGGGGTATCGGAAAACTGTGCGGAGGTATAAAACTCACCTGAAATTCGAGTAACAGGCGTGAGCACAACTTTATAAGTAGTTGAAGCCCCATCACCTAAGCTTACAACTTCGGTACCTGGAACCTCACCTTTATCAACAACTACAAATTGTGAGTCTGTGGCAAACCAACCGGGTTTTACATAATATTTTATATAGTCGTAACCTTCCCATTCAGGAGAGTATTCCACAAAAACTTCGTGTAGGTCTGCTTGTCCACCGCTTACAGTGCCCCACCTCTTACCTGCTTCCAACGACGAAACGCATTCACTTCGGTCTTCACATAAATATTCGATTAAATCCCAGGTTTCGGCATTTGACGTTACGGTCACGCTAAACCCCGGCTTTGCTGATGTAGTATTAACAGTCGATGCGCCTTGAATTTCTTTTGATGGAGACACGTTTAGTGAATTTGACGAAACCCAGTAGTATGCGGGTATGGCTAAAATGAAAGCGGCAATAATAAGCACTAGCGGGACGGCAAAGCCCTCTTGATTCGAACTGTTGTATTTCAAATGAAAACTCTTCCTGATATTACTAGGCAGCATACGAATATTAACTCATAAACAAAACTAATTGGCAAGAAATTTCATATAATTTTTCCGAATATTAAATGAGAGGCTTACGCTAAGCATGTTGCTAAAAAAGTAACAGCGAGGCTGGGTTGCAAACACATAGGTTGCAAATACAACAACTAAAACAATATAATGCACATGACATGAGTAAGAACGACAAAGAACCAAAAGTGGCGATTGTGCACGATTATTTAACACAGCGGGGTGGAGATCAAAAAGTATTGGAAACCCTACTGGAAATCTACCCAACCGCACCTGTCTATACCGGAATATATTATCCGGAGCATGTTTCGCCCGAAATAGCAGCACATGATATTCGTGCCCCTAAAAGCGGAGTATTACACCGGTTTTCGAAATATTTAACCTTTTTAATGCCCTTTATATTTGAAGGCTTTGATTTAAGTGAGTTTGACATAATCATTTCAACCAGCCATGCGTGGGCAAAGGGTGTATTAACCAAACCAGATCAGCTGCATATATCGTATATGTTTTCTCCCCCGCGTTTTTTATACGGATACTCGGTAGAAAGCCAAAAACGTAATGTATGGTACTTCAAGCCAATTGTTGGTGTTTTAGACTTTTTGCTCAGAATTTGGGACTTTCATGCCGCGCAACGCCCAAATCACATGTTGGTAATTTCACAGGAAGTGCAAAAAAGAGTAAAAAAATTTTATGGCAGGGATGCTGAAGTACTATATCCTCCGGTAGAGATAGAAAGTGCCGTTAAAACAACAGAAAACCCACTAGACCTGCCGGAAAACGCACCGACAGGACAGTATTATGTTGTCATTAGCCGAATGGCAGCATACAAAAATGTTGATCTTGTTATTAAAGCCTTTTCTCTGCTTGAAAACGATGGTTTTGACAAACAACTTGTAATTATTGGCACAGGTAAGGAAGAAAACCGGCTTAAAGCACTTGCCGGCGGTTTAGTTTCGTTTGTTGGAAGGGTTCCTGAAAGTGAAAAGCACGCGTTTTTAGAACACTGTTTAGGTGTAATTAATCCAGTGCAGGACGAGGATTTTGGTATTGTACCTGTAGAAGCTATGAGTCATGGCAAACCTGTACTTGCACATGCATCCGGCGGACATTTGGAAACTGTGCAGGATGGTATGACAGGTATGTTATTTAATTCTACAGAGGTGGGCGATTTTACTAAAATAATCACTAAATTTGACGAGATGATTGCTAACAAAACATTTAATAGCATTAAGATTAAGGAAAGTGTTCAAATATATGATAAAAGCCTGTTTAAAGAGAAATTCGCCAAATATGTTGCAGATAGGTGGGTTGCAGTCGACCAAGCTACCAAATCACTTTAAGCACTATTGAAATTTTATTTTGTCTCCTCTTTAAAAGTTATGCTAATGGGAATATACTTGAAACATGTACATAGTAGAATTAGGTAATGAATAATCTGACCCACATAACAACTCAACAGCTCCTAAAAGTTTTTTCAGTAATTACCACCCTAATATTGTTATTTATTCCACTTTTTCTGCCCTTTGTTGTGTCTAAGCCAAAGTCGGTTTTTGCTGACGGAGCGGGTATTTATTACAACCCATATTCAAAAAGATGGGATTATGTCGATGAAACAAGCCAGGAAGCTTACATATTTCATGACGGAACTAATGAAAACCTGTTAATTTCGGTTGACCTTGAGAGTGCCGACAATCATATCTTCTGGCTTATACCAATACCGGCAGATCCATCAAAAATAGATGTTGATATACTTACGAACCTACCAAAGTTACAAGGCGAAGAGCTGAATCTTGCTATTCGGGCTAATAATGCAGATACATTAATGGATTTCGCACTTACTCAGGTGTACCCCATTCCATTTTTATTTTTTATGCCCATGATGTTCTTAGCTGATGGTGCTATTGGTTCTGCCGGTTCTTTTGGCGGCGTGTCTATGGAACAAGCCCGGTCTGACGTAACAGTACACTCGCAAATCGAAAAGGCAGGTATGCTTACAGAAGTAGTTACAGCAAAAAACAGCGGGGCACTCGTTAATTACATAAGCGAAAAAGGTTTTGTTATGGATGAAAATGCAATTCCGGCACTAAATGAATACATCGGACAGGATTACTCATTTGTGGTTTCACACCTTGCTCCGCCCCCAGAAGCTGCTCCAGCGATTTTCATAAACGAAAACAATTTACTTGATCCGGCTCCGCCCTCTCCACAACAAACTGAGTCTTCACAAACACTTGAAGGTGAAGGACTGGCACCAATATTAGAAAGAAATACTATACGTCCGGATTATGCGCAAGTTAACTTAGCAAATTCAACTCGTGCGGTAGTAATTTCCTTCCCTACTGAAGAAATCTTTTACCCGTTAAGACTAACCAGTGCGTACGGTGAGACTGTTATACCTACAACAGTAAGGGTTTTCGGTTATGTCACGCCAAAACCATACTCTGAATTAGCTCAATACATAGAAACCGAATATTATGCCCAAAAGTGGTATGGCAGACATGAAAAGTATCTGGGACCAGTAAGCCTTTACGGCGGTACTCCACAACGAGATGTCCTGAATAATCAACTGTTGGAAAACGGAGTATTAAAATACACAAAAATAGCAATTAACGCCCCCTCAACCGCTTTTACGGATGATTTATGGATAGATAACTCTACTCCTCTTGAAACTCACGCGGCTTATCAATTATATAAATACCCTACCCAAACAAAATTTGTACTTTTTGCCTTTGCGTCTATGTTTGCAGCTTTTTTTGCCGGAATTTTGGTATATCGTCGCGATTTGGTTAAAACCAAAAGATGGCTATGGAAACTGTTAGGGCTTGGGTTAGCAAACTTTTTTACTCTTATTGGGGTATTTATTGGAACTTTTCTGATCAGTTTTGATCAGGATTCACCAGAAGCTATCGAAATACTCTCTCAGCTCAAAGCCAAAAAATATGTGTTAAAGCGCAGATTGGCTTTTGTGTTACTGGTACCGACAGTTATTTTTGGACTTGCTGCTCTTCCGCTTCTCTACGCACTATTACTTGGACTTCTCATGGTTGGTGTGGATGATGTATTCGCACTTATGAGAGAGCCGCTTTTTATTCCTTATGTAGTTGGAATGATTGGGTCAGTGTTTATCATCCGTTTTTTACGAAAAGTGAACGCAGAGGATGTGCCGTTGTTTACTCAACTCAAAAACCTAGGCTATTCGACTTTAACACTTCGAAAGGTCGGTGAGCGACGAATAGTATTTGTGGTTTTGTTTTCGATACTCTTTCTGCTTTTTACATATTTATTTTTAACTGCAATTAAAGCTACTTTTCCTGCTGATTTTCCTGCTGATGTGCCCAGTTTCCCTAGAATTAACACAGACCCTAACGTATATGATAAAACCGAAATTGTTCCCTTCTAATCAAGAATTCACGTGTATTAAAATTTATAAAGAAAAAACACAACTTACGAGCTACCCGTTGAGAAAATAATAAAATGGCTTAAAATAACACCATGCCTGAGCTTCCTGAAATACACACTATAACCACAGATTTAGCTAAATACGTGAAGGGTGCGGTAGTAGTTGAAACCGTAATAGCATCTGGTTACGAGCCTTCTGCAAAAAAACAACTGCTTTTGGCACAAACCAACGGATATACCATAAAAAACGTGCAACAGCTGGCAAAAAATATTGTCATTGAGCTATCTTCCGGTTTTTATTTGGTTATACACTTGGCAATGACAGGCAGATTGTTACTTAGAACACAGGGATTTAGCCCGGATAATTGGCAGCGGGTTACGTTTTTTCTGGAAAAGAACGGTAAGAAATTTGAACTGCGTTTTTGCGATAAAAGAAAATTTGGAAAGGTTGATGTGTTAACTGCTAAAGAATTAGAAGAGCTAAGAAACGGCTACGGCCCCACCCCATTAGACCACGATTTAGACGCTCTGAAGCTCCATACAAGGCTTAAAATGAAGAAAACAGCTATAAAAAACGTGTTGCTTGACCAGAAAATTATATCAGGCGTAGGGAATGCGTACGCAAACGACGCATTATGGCTGGCAAGCCTACATCCACAAACAAGTACGCATCAGCTAAACCTAACCCAAGCTGAAAAGCTTTTAGATGCGTTACGTGAAATACTTACTGAAGGTATAAAAAACAGAGGGATTTCGATGAGTGATTATGTAGATTTGTTTGGCAAACCGGGAAAGCAACAGGAGTATTTCAGAATTTACCGCCAGGAAAATTGTTTAAAATGTAAAAATAAAGTAGAATTTATGCAACTTAATGGGCGTGGTACATATTTCTGCCTCACCTGCCAACCGTCTCAAAGTTCATAAAATGCGTCTACACACCCTAAAACTGACAGATTTTCGCAACCATACCAAATTTGAAACGGATTTTCACGGGGAGTCGGCTTTACTGGTAGGGCCAAACGGCAGCGGGAAAAGCAATATTCTTGAGGCTATTCATTTGCTTGCTACAACAAAATCTCTTAGGACAACATATGATCGTGAACTAATAAACCACAACGCCGAATTTGCACGCGTTGGAGCAAGCGCCGCCATAGACGACGACCTCACAACCCTGGAAATGGTTATTACAAAAAGTAAAATAAATAAAAACGCCTCTACCAAAACAGTAAAAATCAATAAAGTTAATAAATCACTGAATGCATTTGCCGGAACCTTAAATAGTGTACTGTTTACGCCAACGGATATAGAAATTTTGGCAGGTTCTCCATCCTTAAGACGAAAGTACATTGACTCCATATTTTTTCAAATTGATAAAGACTATAAGCGAACACACTCGCTGTATTCAAAAGCTGTTCGGCAAAGAAATAAGGTGTTGGAAAAAGTACGAGATGGGTTGGCACATGAGGATCAATTAGCATATTGGGACGAAAAAATACTCGAACTAGGTTCTAACCTTCAAAGAAAAAGAAAAGATTTGTTTTTATTTATGCAAGAGCACATTGGGCACTACACAAAACTGTTAAACCTGGCGGAAATTGACTACAAGGTTAACTACAACCAAAGCAAACTATCACACGCAAGAATTATAGAACACAGAAATGCTGAAATAGCGTCTAAAAGTACGCTTATCGGTCCTCATAGAGATGACTTTTCTATAGAATATGACGGATTTGACATTGCCGCATACGGCTCACGCGGGCAACAGAGAACCACAATACTGGCCATAAAACTGTGTGAAATCGACTATATTACACAAACAATCCAAAAAAGACCGATTTTGCTGCTTGATGATATATTTTCTGAGCTAGATTCTGAGCACAGAGAAGCAATAAACAGCATAATAAGCCTGCAACAAACCTTTATAACTACCGCGTTAGATGCAGGTAATAAGATTGAAATAACTACTTTGGCGAGCTAAGTTAAGTTAACCAGCACCCTACCATTTGGCTTACCAACAATAATTGCTAAAGATGGTAGTTGAAACTTGCGGGAATTATGCGAGAATTATGTTGTTAGTTTTAGGTAACAAAAAAGCCCTCAATATGAGAGCTTATTTGCACGCCTAACAAGCGCAGGTTGCCTTTGCACAAAGCAAAGATGACCTATCAAGATGGTATCAATATATCAATGCTCGTTGGTACTGTCAAGTGGTGGAGGTGCCCGGGAATTGCACCCGGAGGCGTTAACTTGATAGGTCGCACCTGCACTTGCCACCCCCACCGAGTAGAAAATAGCACCTACGGCTAGCTATTAATACTAAGCTCTGTCTACTAAAAATAGATGTTAAAGGGAAAATGACGCCAGAATACACAATAACAACTCAAACCTTAAAAAATATAGCGATAATTGAGTATTCACGTGCCATTATTGAGTCAACGACTATCCTGCAAAACTGGCAAACACAGCTGGAAACCGAAGCAAAAGCAAGAACAATAACGTATTCGCTACAACGAGGCGGAATAAATGTTCATTTTGAAGCTGTAAAAAGATATTTAAATAAAATGCCAACCAAAGTATCACCGGATGTAGCTTCATACGAAAAAGCGTTAAACCAAATTACCGAAATGGCTTTAAAAAAAGACTTTGACCAAAAAGAAATTAGGGAGTTGCACAACACTCTTACCGGTAAATTGAATTACCGCAGTAAAACCATCGAAACCTACAAATGGACAACAAACCCGCAGGAAATACTGGCCGAAATGACAGAGCTAATTGACTGGCATAACAGCCTTGACGCACGAGAAACTCATCCTGTTGTTGCGGCGGCTGTTTTTAAAGCAAAATTTGACCTTATTAGGCCCTTTGAAACGGCACATTCATTGGTGTCGGACTTAGTGACCATTTTAGCTTTAAGATCAAGAGGTTTTGCAATAAACAAATACTATGCGCTTGAAGAATACTTTCTGCAAACGCAAAAAACTTATGAGCTTACTTTGCAAGATGCGTACGAAAATGACGATTATACAAAATGGATTGATTATTTTACTGATGGGTTTAGCCGCGAAGTGTCAACTATTGCCGAAAACATAAAGATTCTGGCTCGTGATACAAAGGTGGCAAAAGCAGCCGGTACAACAAGACTAACCGATAGACAAGAGCGGCTGGTAACATACTTACAGGACTACGGCATGCTCCAAAACAAAGACTTTCCCGCGCTGTTTCCGGGAATTTCCGAAGATACTGTACTCCGAGAACTAAAAGACCTGATGAAAAAGGGTATTGTGGTGAAAGCAGGTAAAACTAAATCATCGCGATATGAGTTAACCTAATATCAATTTTTATAACTTATAGTTGACATTTGCAACTTGTTATCATACATTATCAGTGAAGAGATTGAGACCTCCTTCAAAAGAACGGGGATGATGTGGTGCCTTATGGCTCTTCTTACCACACCACCCCGTTCACTTTTTTTTACTTAACCCCAACTACGCCATAACGTTAATTTGATGCTCAATACTGCAATACTGCTATAATAACCACATGAAATTTTCCCACTTCGCATCGTATCTTCAAAAAACAGAAAACACCTCAAAAAGGCTGGAAATAACCAAAATTCTCGCTGAACTAATTGAAAACCTCGAAACAAACGAAACTGACCTTGCCATTTACATGTCACTTGGTTACCTGCAAGCACCCTTTGAAAGTAAAAAGTTTAATATTGCGGACAAAATGATGATTAAGGCTATCGCAACGGCATATAAAGTAGAAATAGCAGAAGTTGAAAAGCTATTTGGCGAAAAAGGAGATTTAGGCGATGTGTGCGAGACCATACGTACGCTCAACAATGCAAATACAAAGGTTAAAAATGCAAATGGTCTAACAATTACCCAAACACACGAGAAACTCATGGAAATAGCACAATTTGAAGGGTCCGGATCGCAGGACAAAAAAATTGGCTATACCGCACAATTATTGGCAGAGACAGACCCGCTATCCGCAAAATACATTGCACGTATCGTTTTAAACACAACCCGACTTGGGTTTACCGAATTAACTGTTATAGACGCGCTGGTTCAAAATTTGCTAGACGAATCGGGTAAAGGCAGTATCGCAAACAAAACTGCGCAACAGAAACAAAATACCAAGGATTTACGCACCAAAATTGAGGGCACTTATAATATCCACCCCGATATCGGTCTAATAGTAAAAAAAATAAAACAAAAAGGACTGAAAGGAATTGATGACATCACAATTGAAGTTGGAGTTCCAATAAAAGCTCAAAAACCGCAAAGAATATCCTCAATTCAAGAAATAATAGAAAAAATGCACCATGTTTGGGCAGAATATAAATTTGACGGCACCAGAGTACAACTCCATTTAGACAGGAATAGAGTTGTCGAAACTTCTGAGCTTGAACAAAAAAATCTGTTCGAAAACGAACTAACAGACAGTGAAAATCAAGACTCAAAATCCGGTCATGGCGCAAAAACCCGTACTTTCATCAAAACCTATACTCGAAACCTTGAAGAAACCAGCTACCAATATCCGGACCTGGTTGAAGCCGCAAATCTTCAAATTACAGCACAAAGCGTCATTTTAGACGGTGAAGCCGTAGGATATGACAAAGTAAGCGGGGAATTCCTTCCTTTTCAGGAAATTATGCAGCGCAAACGAAAGCATGATGTACAAGAAATGGCGAAAGAAGTCCCATTAAAATATTTTGTGTTTGATATTTTGTACTTAGATGGCAAAACACTTACGCATGAACCGTTAACAACAAGGCGTGAAGTACTAAAATCTAAAATAAAAGACGGAAATGTCATTGTTGTAGACGAGCATCTTGAAACCGAGTCCGTAGAAGAACTGAGCAACTATTTTGAAATTGCGAGAGAAAAAGGGCTAGAAGGCTTAATTGTTAAAAAACCCGATGCTCCCTACATGGCAGGAGCGAGGGCATTTACCTGGGTAAAATATAAAGTTGCGGATGACGAATTGCTTGACGATACAGTAGATTGCGTTGTTTTAGGCTATTATTTTGGCAAAGGTGTGCGAACACAATTTGGAATCGGTGGTTTTTTGGTCGGTGTTTATGACGAAAACTCACAAACCTTTAAAACATTAACAAAAGTAGGAACAGGTCTAAAAGATGAGGATTGGGTGTATTTAAAGAAAGAAGCCGATAAACTGATTATCGACAAAAAACCCGCAAATGTTGAACTTGATAAAAGATACACGCCTGATGTGTGGGTACAACCAAAAATTGTAGTTGAATTAGGCGGGGACGAAATTAGTAAATCAGATTCGCATACTGCTAACTTTGCGCTTAGGTTCCCGCGGTTAATAAAATTTAGAACTGATAAAAAACCTGAAGACGCGACAACTGTGAAAGAGATTTCCGACTTGCATAAGATGCAAAAAAGAGCGTATATTTAGCTGTAAGTACAAAAGTATTAAATTTAAAGAAATAAGTAATTATTATGACCGATACAGCACCGGAAACAAAATCCGAGAAACCATATAATTTAGAGCCAAATGTTGAGGCTGCCCTATCATATGCAATCGCCCCGCTTACCGGGTTTGCGGTATATGCATTAGAAAAAAATAATAGTTTTGTTCGATTTCATGCCATGCAGTCTATAGTATTTGGTATTGCGGTTTTTATCGGTTGGGTTGTTTTGACTTTTTTGGCGTCAATTACATTAGGTATTTTAAGTTTGTTAATGCCGTTTTTTGGTTTGGCGGTATTTGGTGTCTGGTTGTTTTTAATGTGGAAAGCCTACAATAATCAGGAGTACGAACTTCCAATGTTAGGCGGTATTGCACGAAAACAGCTCACCAAATAAGTCAAATTGATCTGCTCAAAAATAAATTAAATTTTAGTTAGTGTGCTAACGTGGCTGATATAAAAAGTATCTTTGATATCCTTAAAAACAAAAGTATTACCGGTGATCCGAAAAACAAATACGAATTTCAAGCATATGGCAACAGACTTGCCGATGAGTTAAATGATGCAAAACACCGAACACTATATATAAAACTTGCAAAAGAAGAAGACCGCGCTTTGCTGGAAGGTGCGCGTGAATACGCTTTGGCAGCAGAAAAGGCTACTACAAAAGGTAAGTTGTTTATGTGGAAGCTTGGCCAATTAAAAGATGCCAAAAAAGTGGCGCAAGAACCATTGAACACAGACACAAAGTAGCCTAAAATATACTAAATGCTTAAAAAAATTATTTCCGTATATAAAATTCCTTTGTTACTATCACTCACACTATTTGTTGTCTTAATTGCACTAAACGTAACCCGTGAACCATTGCTCATAGCCGCCACTCTAATTGGGTGTTTAATAGGCATGTTTGTGCTAGACGCTGACTACTTTTTGCAAGCGTACATACTTGAACCCGAACAGGATTTTTCAAAAACTTTTAGGGGGTTTGTTGAACATAAAGATTTCGGGTCACTCGTTAATCACATTTACTATCACAAAAATGAAGTAAAGGAACGTACTCTAAACAGCGCGTTATTCCAAATCATTTTTAGTGCATTAACCGTTTTGGTTCTATCGTCCAGCGGCAACACATTAATTAAAGCTACCGCAATGTCTGTGTTTGTAAATACACTCTACCGTATGATAGAGATGTATTTTGAAGGAACAATTAACGACTGGTTTTGGTCTTTAAAACTGCCGAAGACCCGAAATACTTTTTATTTATACTCGGTCATTATGCTCGCTGTTTTTGTCTTCTGTCTTACTCTATACTAATTTCGTATGTCATCTTATGGTCTGCTTATTGTCTCCGGAATAATAGCTGCAACTTTAGTTGCTGAAAAGTTAACCAAAAAAAGGGGTAAAAATCCTGATTTGTTATGGGGCGCTGTCCTATGTGGAGTGTTTTGTGGAGTGATTGGCGCACGGTTATACCACGTATTACATTTATGGAACTATTATGGAACAAATCCAATAAAAATTTTGGCAGTTTGGCAGGGCGGACTGGGAATTTACGGCGGGATATTATTTGGACTAATTGGCGCCGGTCTATACCTAAAACACAAAAACGAAAAGGTTTTAGAGTGGGCCGATATTGGTGGGGTAGCTATGCCGCTTGGACAGGCAATTGGCCGCTTGGGAAATTATGTTAATGGTGAACTTTTGCCATACGCTTTGTATGAACTGGCCGCAAACCTAGCGTTATTTGCAGTTTTGCTTGGGTTGTATTTTACTAAACGAGTTAATTTAGCGTCTGGAACACTTTTTTTTGTGTATTTGGGCGGGTATGGAACCATTAGACTGTTGTTGGAATCGACCAGACCTGAGGTATGGAAAATCTTTGGAGTGAGCGTGGCGCAGGGCATTTCGGTTGTGTTAATTGTGGTCGCGCTAACCGGTAGTGCGTGGTTGAATTTGGGAAAAAAAGGGGCATAATTTGACTATGCTTTATATTGCCGCAGATCATGGAGGGTTTGAGTTAAAACAAAAATTAATTGCTTATCTTACCTCCCAAAACATTGCAGTTAAAGATCTGGGAGCACACGACTTAAATTCAACCGACGATTATCCTGATTTTGTTGTGCCATTAGTAAAAAATGTACTTGCCGACATTGAAAATGGGATGGACAGCAAAGGCATAGTAATTTGCCGGAATGGGGTTGGCGTAAGCATGCACGCAAATAAATTTGCTGGGATTAGGTGCGCGTTGTCATGGAACCCCAAACACGCGAAAAGTGCGCGCAAAGACGATAATGCAAATGTGCTGGCGTTAGGTGCAGATTATTTGGACGATCAACAAGCACAGGAAATTGTGCACACTTGGCTTGATACCACTTTTGAGCAAGAAGAGCGGCATATGCGTCGATTACAAAAAATTGATGCTACTATAAGTTAGCGGAAGTGAGGGTAAAAAAATGATTATTCCCACTATTTTGGAACAAGACTTTAAAGAAGTAAAAAGGAAAATTGCCCTGGCGGAAACATTTGCGAGTGTTATTCAGGTTGACATTGCCGACGGTCAACTGGTAGACGGCAAAACTTTTTTGGACGTAAATTTGTTAAACACTATTACTACACCTGCCGAGCTTGAACTTGATCTCATGGTTGAGAATCCGCTGATGTATATTACGAAAAAACTAAATAATGTTGTTAAGGTGTGCGCAAATGTTACAACGGTCCAATACACCTCTGATTTTATTAAACTGGCTAGAAAACACGTGTACGCAGTTGGGTTGGCAGTAAACCCGGAAACACCTGTGAGTAAACTAGAAGATTATTTGCGTGAGCTAGATTATGTGCAGTTTTTGACTGTTGAACCCGGCGCCCAAGGCAGACCGCTGGAAAAAGAAGTACTGACAAAAGCAAAAGAATTTAAAAAAGATCATCCACATATGCGCGTACAGCTTGATGGCGGCATAAAAGAAGAAAATCTGGCAGATGTACTAAAAATTACTGGGGCAGATAATTTTACGGTAGGGTCTGCGATTTTTACTGCGGAAAAGCCGGCCGAC
>CAZBWW010000002.1:24632-31041 GCA_964496005.1 uncultured Candidatus Saccharibacteria bacterium
AATATGCCCGGTTGCTGAGGATAGAACAAGAAGGTAGAATCACACTATGAGCGACAGAAAAATACAGAAAATTGCAATTTTGGGTGGCGCATCTGTGCACCCAGATGATCCCGTATTTAAAACCACATATGAAACTGCGAAGCTGTTGGCTGAAAACGGCTATAAAATACTAAACGGTGGCGGCCCCGGAGTAATGCGCGCATCTACAATGGGTGCAAAAGCCGGAGGTGGAAATGTAACGGCTGTTACATATAGACCGTCGGTCAAACACAAAAACTTTGAGGGGGTTGATCCTGAAAACAAATTTGACGAGGAAATTGTCACAAAGGATTATTTTGATAGAACTAAAGTCATGCTGCAAAATACCGATGTACATGTAGTGTTTAAAGGGGCAACCGGTACAATCAGCGAATTTGGCATGAGCTGGGCAAGCTCGCGGATTCATGAAGGGCACCATAAACCAATTGTGTTAGTCGGTCATTTCTGGAAACACATTATTGAAGAATTGAAGGGGCACATGATGTTGCGGGAAGGCGAAACTGACTTGATTCATATTTGTGAAACCCCGCAAGAGGTGTTGGAGTATATTGTGAGTTTGGGGTGAGAAAAAAGCCCGGCGAAAGTGGTTCCAAAAGAATGGTTCCAGTGCCGGGCCTCGAAGCTTTTTCGCCGTCCTTGCAAGGTTCTTGTCCTGCAACGATTACGGCCTTTTTTTCTTCATTTATTTCCGCCGGCTCTCACTTGCACGGCGCAAACTTTTTCATATTCAATTGTTATTTTTTGTAGCCTTTTTTGCTAGTGTCTCCTTGTTGCAATGCCTCTATATTTTTTTGGGCCGCACATGGCAATTGGAGGAAAGAACCAGACAACCAACGGCATTGCAACTAGAAGAATGATATCACAAAATAACAATTAATTTTAGTATGTTTGAAACTTGGGTTTTAAAAGAATCCGCGTAGGGAGGAGGTCCGGGCAGACGTAGTTGCTATTAACACATCACCGATTTGCTTGTGATTGATAATTCTGCCTGCCCGGATTAGATTGTTTCCCGCACGGTACACCCTATCCCATTAATCGGTGCAGTAAATACCGTACGGGTTGGTAGCGGTTCTTTCCATCGCGACTGCCTCCTTTTGCGTAGGTTTGAGCTACATATTAGCATAAAATGTGGCTATGTATAAGGGTTTGTTGGAAAATATAAGTACTCGTGGTTACGGGCGTGTTTAAGATGAATTATAAAAAAAGAAACCCACAGTTGTCGGGAAACAAAAGTGGGCTTCCAGCATAACTATCTATCACTATCAAAAAGCCCCAAAGGCACTCAGTACCTAAGGAGGTGATGATCGGCGAGCAGGGTGCCGGCAGTTAGGTCTCGTAGCCGGTGGGGTGCCCGCGGGAGGCGTCGGCCATATGCAAGAAAGACATCCGACATGCGCCGGGGGGTCCGTGTTCCATTTTCGTGTCTCCTATTCTTTTCTTTGCTATTTTTTTTCCGGCCGTGTAGGTGGATGCACGCTGCGCAACGCGCAACCCATCGCTTTGGGGCTAGTCAATACTACCCCAAACGTCTGCAGAACATTATTCAGAATATACACAAAAAATAGTTAAATGTCCATACCTACAGCCCCCAGTTGCCCACCCGCAAATTTCCGCATATAATAACCACTAATGCCCCAGAGAACTGCGAAAAAAAGCGCTGCTACCAGCCGCGCTAAAAAAAACTCAAAAAGCAATCCTAAAATTCCGGCGAATCTTAACTTTTGTAAAACTGACGAAGTTACCACTATTGAAAAAATTGCAGTGCAGTTGCGTGAAGAGGTTATTAAAATGCTGGTGGAAGCAGGCTCAGGCCATAGCGCCGGGTCTCTTGGTACTGCGGAAATTTTTGCGGCGCTGTATTTTAACGTTCTTAACATTGACCCAAAAAACCCACGTGCTACTGACCGAGACCGCTTCGTACTTTCCAACGGACACATCTGCCCTATTTGGTACGCAACACTTGCCTACCGGGGGTATTTTCCAAAAACCGAACTAACCACTTTAAGAAACTTAAATTCAAGGTTGCAGGGTCATCCACACTTTTTCTCGCCGCGTCCTAATGCATCTAAAACACCTAAAGCAACTGAAAACGAAAACAAAGACTTTCTACACCTCACCGACCTGTCTGTTAGAACCGGCTATACTCAAACCGCACATGAAAAATCCGTAGCACGAAATCATTTACTTACATATCCGCTACCGGGAATAGAAAACACGAGCGGTTCTCTTGGGCAGGGATTGTCGCAGGCAATAGGGATGGCACTTGCCGCAAAATTAAACACCCAAACTCACCGCATTTACTGCATGACAGGTGATGGTGAACTGAACGAAGGCCAAAATTGGGAAGCGGCAATGTATGCCGGCAACAAAAAATTACACAACCTCACATGGATTATCGATCGCAATAATATTCAACAACATGGTTATACCGAGCAACTCATGCCTTTAGAACCTCTACGCCAAAAACTGGAAGCCTTTAACTGGTATGTACTTGAGGTCGACGGACACAACGTAGAAGAGATTATAAATTCATGCAATATGGCTAAGACGATTTTTGAACGCCCCTCTGTTATAATTGCTCATACGACTCCCGGAAAGGGAGTGGATTTCATGGAGTATAAATTTGAATGGCACTCCAAGCCTCCTAACAAGGTGCAGGCAGAAAAAGCACTGGCACAACTTAGGACGCTTGAAGGCAGAATAAAATGTTTATGACACAAAATACCAACCAGACTAAATCAAAAAAAACTATGGACGACAAGCCCGTAAAAAATGAGCCTGCGATTCTTACCGACCAGCGTGGATATACACTAAATGCAAGTCTTGTGCCTGTATTGTTGATAGTCGGCATTATAATAGGTGCCGGTTATTTTTTACTAAGAGGCGAGATTGAATTACCTAAACTTGGCACAGATAGGACTGAGGTGCGCAGACTTGATGACTTCCCGACTGTGCAATTTACAAAAGAAGAACTTGATGACAATGTACGGGTAGTTATTACGTCACAAGAAGAATTAAATGATTTCTTGAATATGATTGACAGCACAGGTCAGCTTGTACTTACCGAAAATATAAATTTTGAGAAAGAATTTTTACTTGGCGCCGCTACCGAATCCAGAGACACAACCGGCTATACTACAAAAATCAAAAAAATCCACGAGGACAAGGAAGACAAATCACTGGTTGTAACAATTGAAGAAGTAAAGCCGGGCGAGTTTTGTGAAGTAGATACACAAAATAACATTGCGGTAGATATTGTAGCGATATCAAAAACAGATTGGGATATTGAGTTTGAGAAAGAAACAAAAACCGATGAATGTGAAAATGAAATGGAGCAGTTAGAGGAAACTGAACAACAAACTCAAACTGAAGATCGGTAGAAAAAACGGTTACAATAATAGTAGAAATCGAAAAAGAATAAACGTGAGATGGAGTTATCCGAAACCTTAAAACTAAGTCCAAAACTTTTTACGCCACAACTTGAGCTGATAGCCACACGTGATGGGTTTGCCAATGGATTAATATCCGCAGGTGAAAAAAATGAGAATGTGGTTGTATTAAGTGCCAATTTAGCGGATTCTACGCGCGCGGAACTATTTGGTGCGCGTTTTCCGGATAGGTTTTTTGAGGTAGGTATTGCTGAGCAGAATATGATAGGTATCGCGGCAGGACTTGCGATGGGTGGAAAAATTCCGTTTGCTACTTCTTTTGCGGTTTTTAGCCCCGGACACAGCTGGTCACAAATCAGAATTGCCATATGTTATTCAAACGCTAATGTAAAAATAGTCGGCACACATATAGGGTTAACTGCAACTAACGAGGGCGCAACAGCCCAAGCACTTGAAGACATTGCGCTAATGCGGGTATTGCCCAACATGATTGTGTTATCACCCGCGGACTCACTTGAGGCTCGAAAAGCAACTTTAGCGGCCGCTGAACATATCGGCCCAGTGTACATAAGACTAACTCGAGAAAAGACATCGGTTTTTACTACCGAACAAACCCCGTTTAAAATAGGTAAGGCGCAATTAGTGGCTACCGGAAAAGATGTCACTTTAATTGGTACTGGACCAATCGTGTACGAAACGCTGGTTGCTGCACACGAGCTACTGACGCAAGAAAATATTAGTTGTGAGGTTATAAACTGCTCAACATTAAAACCGCTGGACGAAAAAACAATACTGAGCTCGGTTCAAAAAACAAGCAAAGTTGTAACTGTTGAAGAACACCAGATTGCCGGCGGCCTTGGTAGTGCAATAAGTGAATTACTTGCCCAAAATTATCCTGTGCCGATGCGGTTTGTAGGTGTAAAGGACACTTTTGGTGAGTCCGGCTCGTATACTGGATTAAAAGATAAATACGAAATAAGCGCACACTATATAAAAGCAGCTGTTTTAGAGTTAATGTCCAGAATTTAAACTAATATCTTGAACATTCAAAACTATCGTGACATAATAAAAACATGATGCAGATTGTTGAATTCTTTGCTATTTCGATGTTAGTAATTTTTGCATATCTTGCACTTAGCACCCGCAAAAAAATTAATCCGGCAATGAAGGGTTTGGCGTCGGTATTGATGGGCATTACGCTATATGTACTCGCAAAGGCTGTGATTACTTCTTTGATACTAAACGCAGGTATTGGGTATGCATCAACAAGTACGCCAACTTTTTAACTATTTTTAATTTTTAGCACACAAATTAATATTTTAGTCGCTAATTCCAATTAATATATTTTGGTATTTTTATTATTTTGCCTAAAATCAAAAATGGTAGAATTAACCCATGCCCACAGATTTGCTCGTAATCGGAGATTGCTCAATAGATGAATATATGATGATTGAGCAGCCGCATCTCATTGGCGAACAGATTTGTTTTTTACATGGCAGCAAAGTTCCCGTAAAAAAATTTAGCAGAACTTTAGCAGGCAATGTAACGCATGTTGGGATTGGTGCACAAAGATTAGGTATGCAAACTGTTATCTACACAGAACTTGGGGCAGACGCAGACGGTGACAAGTTTATTACTGAATTCAAAAAGCAAGGCATTGACACAACCTACTGTCGGCAAAACCGAGGTAAAAGCACAAATGTGCACGCAATAATAGTATACGCGGGAGAGAGAACAATTTTTTCTTATCATGAACCATACGACTATTCGTTTTCATTCGACAAACTAAAAGGTGCGAAAAAACCAAAATGGCTGTACTACACGTCACTAGCTGACGGATTTGAAAACTTTCAAGAAAAGCTGGTTCGCTTTTTGGCAGCTAATTCTGATGTTGCGGTTGCATTTAATCCGGGAACTGTACAGCTTAAAGCGGGAACTGAAAAATTAAAAAATATTTTAGCTCTTACCCATGTTTTGTTTGTAAACAAGGATGAGGCTATTAGACTTACCGAATTTGCAGATGTGCACAAAAACGGAAAGTTAATCATGGAGGACAGAGCGGAACAAGAGAACAACACATTATTGAAAGACCTTCATGCAAAATTAGTAAGTATGGGTCCAAAAATAAGTGTAATTACCGATGGCGCCAACGGGTCAAGTGTGTTTGATGGGAACAAGCTTCTTGAAAAAGCGGCACCGGTGATCGAGGGCGGTGTAGTAGACAAAACCGGCGCAGGAGATGCATACGCCGTAGGTTTTCTTGCGGCACTGCACTATAAAAAAAAGTTGTCAGAAGCGATGGATTGGGGAAACAAAAATTCAGCGAGCACAGTACAGATGATAGGCGCGGTAGACGGCTTGTTAACAAAAAAAGAAATCGAAAAGTGAAAGTGTCCTCAAAATAACTTGCCAAAATTAAAGATTTACCGTAAACTTCCCCCATGGCTAATAATAACGAACAATCAAACTCACTAATGTCAAATCCAGCAGTAGTTATAGTTTTAGTTGTGTTGCTTGTGGTAGCTGCATTTGCGGTCGGATCAATGTGGACAAAACTGCAATCATATGAGAATGGTAACAACAACGGTGGGAGCGCTAACAATGGGCAGGGCGGTCAGCCGGAAAACCCGCTTGCGGAATCAAATTTACCGGTACTTGCTGCGAGCATTGGACTAAAAGCAGAAGAGGTCGCTGCATGTTTGGAAGCTAACGAAACCAAGGAACTGGTACAAGCAAATTACCAAGGTGGGCTAGATGTTGGTGTTAACGGAACTCCCGGTAACATATTGCTAAATACTGAAACGGGTCAGACAGCGTTGATTCCCGGAGCCGTTCCGCTTCCAATGTTAAAAACTAGTATTGATTCTTTGTTAGCCGGTGAGTTACCTGAAGGTGCCGATGAAGCAAACGCAAAGATCGCTATAGCTGTGACCGATCAGGATCATTTGTATGGCAGCCCGGACGCAAAAATCATTTTATTT
>CAZBWW010000002.1:31051-62891 GCA_964496005.1 uncultured Candidatus Saccharibacteria bacterium
TACAATGCCCTTACTGTAAATCATTTCATCCAACTGCAAAACAGGTGGTAGCTGATTACAATGGACAGGTCGCATGGGTATACAGACACTTCCCGCTTGATCAGATCCACCCGCTCGCACGCAGAGCTGCAGAAGCTGCCGAGTGTGTAGCGAAAGTCGGAGGTAACGATAAATTCTGGGAATACCTAGACGTCATTTACGAATCATAAATTACATCATAGGCTAGTAATTACCCAAAACGATAAGGTTTACAGGCTGGTTTGTATGGATCGGCAAAGAACATTACTCTTCATATACATGCTAAAATATCTTTAGTATGAATGCATTCATTAAACGAAACACACCGGTTTTTATAGTAGGCACAATTACATTTGTACTTTTTGTTGTAATAATTTTGTTTAGTCAAAACAACAACAACGACACCACAATACCTTCATTAGTAAAGGTTCCCGAACAGCAGGCTGAGGAACTTGCCACCGAATACACGCCACAATCTATTCCGCAGCCAAATACTACCGGCAATACTTCGACTAACTCCCCCGTTGATATTTTACCCGGTGAGGAAATACGGGCAAAAGAAGTTATAGAAAGCATTAAATTGACACAAGACGAAATTGACGCGGAATACGGGATACTGCGTGTTGCTTACACAGAAGAAGGTTTTGTGCCAAAGAACACTAATGGGTACGCAGGACAGCTGGCAACATTTACAAACGAAAGCGACAACCCAATTACAATAATGGAAACAACGGTTAGATTGCCTCAATTTGCTACGGGTTTAACTTTAGAACCCGGAGGTACTGTAGAATTCAGATTAGCCGGCAGTAGGCTATGGACATACAGGGAAACTACAAGCGGAGACATCGGTGCTATTTTTGTCGGTACAGCATATATAAAGTAATAGTCGAAAATTAATTTAATTCCCTTACTGTTTCAGACAATATATTTTTTAGATAGTGTACTTATACTTTAAAAGCCGATGGACAAATTGTATTCAAAACACACTCGGCGCATTTAGGCTTACGTGCAACACACACATAACGCCCGTGTAAAACCGTTGCACCAGAAAAGTTGCGCCATAAGTCCTTAGGCACAATGTCCATTAAATCTTTTTCTATTTTTACGGCATCCGTGTTAGTGGTTAACCCTAACCGGTTGGATACCCGTGTTACGTGTGTATCAACTACAATACCTTCGGCAATGTCCCACAGTTCCTGCATAATCACGTTCGCACTTTTTCTAGCTATTCCGGGTATTTTTGTGAGCCCCACGATATTTTGCGGTAATTTTCCCCCAAACTCTGTACTAACTATCTGCCCTGCTTTAATTAACCTGTCCGCTTTGCCTTTATGAAAATTTACACCATAAACCGCAGTTTCTAATTCCGGCAAATTAGCGGTCGCAAAATCCGTCCATGTTTTATACTTTTCAAATAATTTTTCGGTAACCTGATTTACTTTTTTATCGGTTGTTTGGGCAGACAACATTACCGCGACGGCAAGTTGCATTTCGTTTTCATATTTTAGTTCTGTTTTAGGATTTGGATATTCTTTTTTAAGTAACTGCGAGATTGCTATCGCTTTTTGGTGTAAAGTTGAAGAGTCAGCCATGAATGAATAGTAACACAAAAATACCCCGCGGTAGGTTTTAGGAGCATGGCCAAAGAATGTGAGGGCGCTGAGTGGGATTAACCCCTAAGTATTCAACCCACATGGTAAAATGGCTGCATGCAGCAAAAAATAAATACCGCAAAAAAAACTTGGAATTTATCCCCACTATTAAAAAGTGATACCGATCCTGAAAAAGAAAAAAAACTCAAAAAAGCACGGGCCGAAAGCTACAAGTTTATTACTAAATGGCAAAACCGAAGCGACTACTTAACCGATCCGAAAATACTTAAAACCGCACTTGATGAGTACGCATACTGGATTGGAAATTATGGTGCAACGGGAGATGTCGGGGTTTATTTTTCACTAAGGGCGGAGCAGGAACAGGACAACCCAAAAATAAAAGCCGAGGTAAGCAAGCTGACCGATATTTCAACGGCTATATATAACGATAGCCAGTTTTTCGAATTACGGCTGGCAAAAATTCCTGCCGCGAAACAAAAAGAATTTTTAAAAAGCCCGTATCTTGCAGAGTACACCCATTATTTGCACAAACTTTTTACAGAAGCAAAATATTTATTAAGCGAAGAAGAAGAGAAAGTTTTAAATTTAACCTCGGAGACAGCTTTTTCTAACTGGGTAAGCATGGTGTCGGAATTTGTGGCAAAAGAAACCGCAGAAGTTATTGACGAAAAAGGAAAAAAAACAGTAAAACCATTTTCAGAAGTTTTGGGTTTGCTAAACAATAAAAACAAAAAAGTAAGGGACAGAGCCGCGCGGGAAGTTAATAAGATATTTGCGAAGCACTCTGATACGGCTGAGCACGAAATAAATTCGGTACTTAAATATAAAAAAGTACAGGATGAATTAAGAAAAATGCACAGACCGGATTTATCACGCCATATTGCAGATGATATTGATTCTGAAGTAGTAGACGCATTGGTCAAAGCCGTATCAGCTAAATTTTCACTGGCACATAGATACTACAAACTAAAAGCGCAACTGCTGAAAGTTGATAAGCTTGAGTACCATGAACGCAGTATAGAGTACGGAAACATAACAAAAAAGTATACGTATCAGAATTCGATTGACCTAATAGGCAAAACTTTTAACAGCTTAGATACCGAATTCGGCACAATTTTAAAAACCTTCGTCGAAAACGGTCAGTTGGACGTATACCCAAGAAAAGGAAAAAGCGGCGGCGGGTTTTGCGCTATGTTTTCTAAGCACCGCCCTGTATACATACTGCTAAACCATAATAATAAACTGGGCGATGTCCTGGTAATTGCACACGAAATGGGGCATGGCATAAATGACGAATATAAAAAACAGGCACAACACGAACTTAATCTTGGTTCAACGGCATGTGTCGCGGAAGTTGCGAGTACGTTTATGGAAGACTTTGTTTTGCAGGAAATACTAAAATCTGCAAATGAAGAAGAAAGACTCACTATTTTAATGCAAAAACTTAACGACGATGTTTCAACTATTTTTCGGCAAATCGCCGCATACAGGTTTGAACAGGAATTGCACGCTCTATTTAGACAAAAAGGCTACTTACCAAAAACAGAAATCGGAAAATTATTTACTAAACACATGTCCGCATACATGGGAAATTATGTAAATTTGTCAGCAGGATCTGAAAACTCGTGGGTATACTGGTCACACTTCAGAATGTTCTTTTATGTATATTCGTACGCAAGCGGGTTATTAATATCTAAAACTTTACAATCCAAAGTTAAGACAGACCCTAAATATATGCAAAAAGTGAAAACTTTTATGTCAGCGGGAACATCAGAGTCGCCAAAAACAATTTTCAAAAAGCTCGGGGTTGATATTTCGGATGCTAAATTCTGGAACGAAGGGTTACGTGAAATTGAAGACTTACTGAAGGAAACAGAGTCGCTGGCAAAAAAGCTTAAAAAGATTTAGAATTTGGCGGTAGAGAGAAGTTTTTTTTGCTATCATTTAACTATGGATAATCCTACTGTCCAAAACAATACAGCAGCGCAACAAGGTCCCATACAACCCCAGGGTGAAAAAGTACTACCCGAGCCGACGATACCCTCTCAAGCACCAAAACCACAAAAACAAAAAAAATTGAAGAAAAAACGGGTTTTTAGCATTTCGACCGCGGTTAAGTTCATATTTATAAGTTTACTAATAATCACAATAGCAGGCGGAATGACATATATGTTTGCGGGAGATGAATTAATGCGTTTGCTGAGCAATGCCGGACTAATTGCACTAAAGGAGCCGCAACCGCCCGAAGAACCCCCTAAACCAATTGTCACCGATCCTGAAGACCCGGATGATGACGGTTGGAAAGAATTTATTCACCGAAATCATGAATTTGCAATGAGCTATCCGGTCGATTCGTTGTTTTTGGAACCCGAAGCCTACGGATCGGGATTAGATACATACACTGTTATCTATTCGGGTGAGAATCAAAATAAACAAGTTATAGCTGAGGTTGATGTGGAAGACGGTTACATGGTGCAAATTAGTGTATTTAAAGATTTACTTAATCAAAACGTAGAAGAAACCGCATTACAAAAAAGGGCGGCTTACCTGGCAAGATGTGCAACCGCCGCAACTTACTCTGACATCGTCGATATTGAATTAGCGGGTGTTAAAGGAAAAGGTTTTGAAGTAAGAAACTGTGATCAGGATTACATAGAAAACTTTTTAATCTGGAAAAACACTTTGTATGAATTTACGCAAGTATATAAGGGTGACATTGGGTATCAGCAACTATATAAAAATACAACACGCGAGCTGTTGGATAAGTTCGAATTTATAAATATTATTCAGCCATCTCCCCAAGAAACCTGGGAAACAAAAAACTTTGAAAATCTGTTCACGTTTAAATATCCTCTTGAGCTTGATGCGAACTGCTGTACATTAACTGGTCCGCTTTCTCCGACAGCTCAAAAAATTATAGTTTTAGCCGATCCGGAAAGTGTAACTGAAGGTGGAGGTACCAGGTTTAGCGGATTTGGAGTTTTTGTTGATACAATCCCAACCGATACCGAATACAATCAATACTTAGAGATGCAAAAAAACTTATTAAAAGAAAATTACGAGGTGATAATAGGAAAAATTCCTGAAACTGCGGAAGAGGGTGTTTTAGTAGGCGGCGTTCCGGGTATCCTGTTAAAGAACTATGCGTGGTGGGGAGACATTATTTATGTACAAGTGCCAAACAAGCCAAGGGTGTTAGTAATTGTTAAAACCGAACTTACGCCCGGTGAAATGAGTGAAATAATAAATACTGTGCTGCCGACATTTGACTTTCAGGCAGTACAGCCATAAATAATCATAAATAATTATGTTCTAGTTAAGTTTTAAGATCGTTATATTTGGAATTTGGAAAAAAGTAATAACGAGTAGAAGTTAGGGTCTGTATACAGGTAAAGAAAAATAAAAAATTGAACCTTTGCCTTCTTCGCTTTCTACCCACATGTTCCCGCCATGAGAATCGATTATTTTTTTACTAATGTATAAACCTAATCCGCTGCCGTATTCCATTATTAGAGGTGACTTTTTGACTCTGTAAAATTTAGTGAATAAATGGGGAATACTGTCTTTGCTTATTCCCTTACCTGTATCCATAACAGCTACAACCACAAAGTTATCTTTTTCTACTAAAGAAATAGTAATTTTCCCACGTTCGGTAAACTTTATGGCGTTTTCTAAAAGCGCGCTTAATACCAAAGTAATGTCCGAGACATCTCCGCGAACCATAAGTGCTTGTGTTGTCGTCGGCACGAATGCTAATACCAACCCTTTATTTTGTGCAATACTTTGATATTCTTTCATTGTTTTCCTGATTACCCCTTCCATGTTAAAAGCTGTAGTAACCGGCTTGTATATTCCTTCCTGCAGTTCAGACAGTACGAAAATACTTTCTACTAGGTCCTTTAACCTGTTTGCACTTGCTACTGAACTGTTGATATATGAAATTTCTTTGTCATCCAACTTTGCAACAGTTTCTTCCTTTAACAACATGTGCAAATAACCCTTAAGAACAGTTATGGGTGTACGCAATGAATGTACTGACATGGAAATAAAATCCAGTTTCATCCGTTCAAGCTCACTTTCGCTTGAAACGTCGGTTATGATGATTAGACCACCAATATCTGCTACAGATCCGTGCTTTATTTTTTTCGTTTCGATGTTTACTGATTTATTATTACCTGTTTTATCTGTAAGTATTACAGATTTTTTCGAAAAGACGGTGCCTTCTATGTCAAGTTCGCCGGATGGACAAAATTCTTCGGGCATGATTTGCCTTGAGCCTTCATAGATTTTAATAAAAACTCCTACATTTTTAGAAATAATTTCAGTTGAATCATACCCTGTAAGTTTTTGCGCAGCATCGTTAAGTGTAATAACCTGCTGATGGGTATCTACAACTATGACCCCGTCCGCGACAGCTGCAATTGCTACCTGAAACTTCGCTTTTTCTATAGCTAAAAGAGCGTTGGGATCGGAAAGAGGAGATGTAGTAGGAGGGAGTTGTGATAGTAAATCCATGATATTAAGTTTAACAGTTTTTAGTACTGCTACAAACATGTTCCAAATATAATACGGTTAGGTCATGCGGTAGGTCGTCTGTCTGCTAAGTTGGCTTTTTTGACGAGTATATTAAATAGTTAAGACACAATTTATAGGTTTATAACTGAAGCAGCGCCCGCGATGCGGGCGCTGCATTCAACCTAAGCAGGTTGGTCGAACCCAAAGTAAGTTATTCCTCGGTCATTGCCTCTTCTTCAGTCGGTGTTTCTGCCTCCATTGCTTCATACTCTGATGCTAATACAGGTCCGCTTGTTACAACATATCCAAACGCACCTTCATCAGTCACTTCCGTCACTTCTACCTCGAGTACAACTTCTTCATTTACCATTTCGGCCATTAATGTCTGAGTTGTAACAGCATCAAATACAAAATAGTAAGTTATGCCAACAACCTCATCAGTAACCATAAACACCGTTCCGACAGGACTGTCCTCAGATGCTACTTCTAACATACCATTTACTACTAATGTATCCCCAACTGCAACAGCTTTGCCAGCTTCTTCCTCGAGCTTTGCCTGCTGTGCGGCAGTTAGTTTTTCCTGTGCTACAACCGCAGCCTCTGATAAAAGGGTCTGTAACTCGGTCTTCACCTCAGTAACTGCTGCCTGTACTTCTTCTGGGTAGGTTGTTTGATCAGCTACTAAAACTGTCGGATCCTTCTCGACATACAGCACAACAACATTTAGCTGATCTTGTCCTGCCTCTGATAACAGCGCGTTAACTTTTTCGGAAACTACTCTGAATGCCGCCAGTCTACGAACAACATCGCTTGAAAGCACATCCTCAACTGTCTCAGCCGCATCATCCCTGGCTTCATCCACATTCTCCATTACTTCATCTACTACTTCATTCGCTGAATTCGGTTGTGAATTGTTTGTAATTAAATAGTAACCTAAGGCACCAATTGCAATTATAACTAATACAATGACTATGGTTTTCATAGCACCATCTTTTTCTTCGGTAACAGGAGCTTGATTTTCGTCTGCCATACGCACCTCCTTACATAAATTAACTTACTAACTTTAAATCATGGTATCTAGTTAATTAGTAACAGAGGGCGGTGAATCTGTCAACGAGCATTTGTCCGATGTATGTTGTGATTTAATTAACCACCTCAAGATTTTGTGCAGCCATTTTTGATTAATAAGCAAAATTTTTCTAACTGCAGCAAAGTTGACGCATAAAGGCAGGTACACTAAAATGACCAAGTGAATACAACACTTAAAATTACTTCGGTATTGTTACTTGTAATCTTTGCGATTTTTGGGAGTTACTTTTTGTTTTTTGTACCTACACAGGAAGTACACACCGAAGAAAACGGCTCAAACTCATCAAACAGTGAAAATTCCGATAATACAGACAAAGTGCTGCAATTTGGCGAAAGTGATGATAAACCACTAAAAACTCCGGCACCTGAAAATGCAATGCTATACAAACTACAAGAAGGATCAGAAGCCAGGTATGTCGTACAAAAAAGATTTTTTAAAAAACCCGATGAGCAAGTTGTAGGTATAACTAAAGGTGTAGAGGGTACTGCGTGGTACGACCCGGAAAATAAGTCGTTTTACTTAACTGCTGATGTTGACCTAAGCGGGTTAGCTACAGATAAGCCAAAAAGAGACGCGGACATTTTACCGTTGTTTACAAGTACGAAAGCGGCTGTTGTAATAAGCCCGGCAAATACATTAGATAAAGTTACTTTGGGTGAAAATTTTCAAACTACTGTAAATGCGCAACTAACTATAAATAACATTACTAAACAAGTTAACTTTGCTGTAAACGGTTTAGCCTCTGAAACCGGCTTTACCGCCGAAGGAAAAACAACTGTGGATATGAGTGATTTTGGAGTTGTCCCGCCTTCTATGTTGAATGTGTTCAGCGTGGACGATGAGGTCGAGTTGCAGTTTAGTGTTGTTGGTGAAAAAACTTATTAAATTATTTTAATTTGGCCTGCATAAAAGCTATTAGGTCACCGGTTAGCTGGGCTTGTGTATTACCTGCTAATATTTTGTCTGCTTCTCTTCCGCCCTTTTCTAACAGGTCGGCCATTGTGCCAAACATTATTCTTAAAGCAGGGGGTACATCTTTGTCTTTTGCCATATTACGTGCTACCGCAACCGCTATCACAGTCCCCACTTTAACTGCTATCCGTAAAGCGAGTTTAAGGGATTCTTCAGCGTCATCCCACTTATTATCTTCCACGAGTTTACTTTTTAAATCATCAAAACTTTCCGGATTCACACCGGCTTTACGTAATCCTTCAGCAAGTTCCGGATTGGTAGTGGTATATGCACGGGCATTGCCACTAAAATTTTGGTAGTAAGTTCGAGCATAATCATTGGCACGACTAGCTTCCTCTTGATTATATTCTTGGGTAACTCCATCAGCAAAATTAGAGAATTCTTCTCCTTCGCCTTCTATGGGCCAAACGCTGTTGGCAAAAGCACCTTCAATGGCTTCTCTTGTTTCGGGTGCTACGTCATCAACGAGCCAGCCGGTTCCCGGCGTGTAGACTATTTCGGCATCTTCGGCTACATCGCTTGCCGTGGGTGCGCTGTCACCAACCGTACCCACTGTTTCCGCATCTGCATCTCCGCCATCAGTACCCCTTGCCTCAACTTCATCACGTAATTCCACAACGGGTTGGCTTGAATCTATCGCACCGGACTCTGAGCCACCGTTTGCATTTTCTCGTCTAGCACTCAAAGCTGCCTGCGCTTCTTCTGCTGCAGCAATCGCCGCGTCTTTTTGTTCATTTAGTGCTGAATTAAAACTTGCTTCAAACGCGTCGCCTTGCGCAGTAATCGCTGCTGCGGCAGCATCTGCCCGTGCGCTATTTTCTCTCATTCTTTGTGCATTTGCTGCTAATTGTGCTTCAAATTGCGCTTTTAAAGCGTCAGCGCGTGACACAGCGGGTGCCTCTGCATCGAGCTCAATAGTGTTAATGCCTGCACTTTCCGCTGTATTTCCATCCGCAGTAACATTTAAATTAGCAGATTCATCTAACGGCAACCCCGCAGCTATTCGTTCCAATGGAGTCATGTCACCTGCAACCTCCACAAGTCTTGCCGCTTTTATTTCTGCTAACCTGTCTAGTTCGGCTTTGTGCCTTGCAGCCTGTTCTGCCATTTTTCTTTCGTGCTCTGCCTTTCCCGCAGCAAGTCTGGCATCAAGTGCAGCCTGTTCTTTAGCTAACTGCGCATCCAAGGCGGCTAATCTTTCTTCATACGTGTGCGCGATTTCAGGATTTCCAGCAATTTCCTTACCAAACTCGCTCTCAATCCGGTCTCCAAAACCCCCACCAATACCCGTGGCCATACTTTCAACAACAGCTGCGTCGGCATCAAGAGCCTCCGCAAAACTTTCCGGACCCATACTTTCAAAATTTGCCTCTACTTCAGGCATTTCTGCTCTTCCAACATTTTCTATACCTGTTAAGCTATTGCCAACAACATCAGCTTCTTGCATTCCGAAAGCATTGCTTTCCATACCTTCCATCCCACCGACTATACTGCTTACTGCAGATCCAAAATTGCCCAACATTTTATTCCTTTCTTAGCCTTTCCAGACGCTTTTTTCCAAGCTCTAACCTATAATCAACGTAAATATCAATTTTCTTTTTTATAATATCCAACACTTTTTCAATATGCTGTTCGTACGCTTCCTGCATTTTTATTTTAGTTGCTTTTTCTAGGTCTTCTTGTTCTTTTTGGAAATCCGACATTAGCTAAATTGTGGCATAAATAAAGATTGTGAACAAGTTTACTAAAAGTACAAGAAATGGTGCAAAGGGAAGGTTTGGGGTAAGAACCTTCCCTTTGGGGGACTAATAATTCTCAATTCGGTAACACAAGTAGTCCCATCTTGCATCACCTTCGCTCATGGAGATTTTCACCAGATCCTTTTTACCTGATAAAAATTCTCCATAAGCTAGCTCACCGCCCCTGAATATACGCACCGACGTAAGTTTTGTGTTAGGTGCGGCCTTAGCCATGGCGGCTTCGCTCTCCTTTAAAATGTAACTGGCTACACCCTGTTGCCGGAACTCTGGTTTGACGTAAACATACCCGCTCCAGCCGTAGTTTATGCCAGTTTCAGCGCCGATTGCTCGAGGTAGGCTTTCCAGAATGTAATCTACAAAGCCAATCTCGTTTCCGGCGCCGTCAAGGAGGCGAAAGACCCACCTCCCACCATTATATGCTCCCCGTAACTCATATCCCGCGGGGGGCTCCCAATTTTTACACCCGCCCTGCGGTGGATCTACCTTGACTGGCGTCGAGGTAACCCCACCCTGTGTTAAAAGCCAAATGATAACCAACCCTAGTAACCCCGCTAGGATTAGTAACTTTCCCACATTTGGCGGGTTTTTCTCGATTCCCCCGATTGGGGGGTTATAAGCAGTCATCTCGATCCTCCTCATTTGTCTATGACCTATAGTATTAATTATAATATAAATTGTGAAATAAGCCAAATTAGCTCTTCGGATCCAACATTTCGGTATTCAACACTTCTATTTTCAAACCGGAAACGTATGTGCCAACTTCTTGAGGCAAACCCTCTATGGTAATTGTCTTTGACACATACGGTCTACCCGGAGGAGAATTCTCGTCAACCCGCCACAACATATTATTATCTAAACTAATGCGTTGCATTCCCGGATAATGTCTCTTCATGGCTAATATTAAATCGACTGGTAATGTGTTAGGCAAACCGGACCGATTAACATTGTGATCAAACTCGGTAACATAATCAGGCAACTCATTAAAATCCATCACATCATCTAGAAGCCGATCGAAGGTCGGTTGAGTGAATAAAAGCTCAACCTCGTCAAGACCCCCATGAATCGTAACTGAAGCAACACATACGGCATAAGAATCAACTTCCGATCCTACGGTTCGATACAGTATAATATCTTTCCCACGTAAATTATGTAATACACTCTTTTTATCAGCTTCCGTAAGTATTGTAACTTCTGGTTCATTATCACCGTCTCCTATCGAACTATCTTCAAGATCTCCGTTATTTATAGACATACAAAACCATACTACTTTCTTTACACCAAACTGTAAACTAGCTTACACCCACATTTTAACCCTACGTATACTAATCAAAAATACAAAACTCAACCGTATCAAACACATCTTCTTGACTCCCACAAAACAATTCTATAAAATAAAACACCGGTGAATACAAAAAAAATATTCCCCATTATGGGAACGAAATTACTTAACAGGAAGCGTGTGCTTCCTTTTTTTTTGCTCTTTTTCCCACCGGGTAAACCACTTAAAGACCAACTAGCAAAACACCAAGCAAGATCCAGTTTAATGAAATTTTTAATGGAGGTTTAGTATGCAGGACTTAAAACTAAAAATAGAAAATCGCGATGTATCAATTTCATATAATCAGCATTTTGCTAATCTGGCAAAAGTGACTGAGGCACTCTCTTTTGGAACCCTTGAGCATTACAAAAAAACCGGCTTAACCTACATTGATGTACCCGAAATTGTTGGAATTACCGGCGCGTGTGAGAATGTGGATACTTTATTTAAGGTAGTTAGTAAACAGGGCCTTCCGCTGTTTTTTACACAAACCGGACAGTTATCGTTGGAGCAGGCACTACAAGTGTTTCCGGGCGTATGTACAGTTTTATATTCCGGCAGGGATGAGGAATACGAGGACGAACGCCATTTAAGGCAATTTAGATTAACGGAAGAAGAATTTGACTGTACTTTGGCAGGCATGACACGTAAAAATTATGATGATGAAGTAATGTTTGAGACTTTGTTAACACATATTCAAAATGTGATACAAACAATGATTAGTGCTGTACTCAAAAACTGCTCGGCTGTACTAACCGAGTATGGACGTGATCAAGCGGCTCTTAAATATGTTATAAAAAATGCTTTCCTGCGCATAACTTATGAGGATGCGATCACACTACTTAATAAGCACGGTTACGACTTAGTTTTTGGTGCCGACCTCGAAGCAGAACACGAAGCAAAAATTGTAGAGTTGGTAAATGCCAATTCAAAACACCAGCTACCAGTATTTATTATGAAATACCCTTTAGAAATTAAATTTTTCAATATGAAGCAGTGGTCAAAGGATAAACGGCTTGTGCTGTCTGCCGATTTAATATTGCCCTACGCCGGAGAATCGGTAGGTTCGGCGGTAAGAGAGCACGATTTTGATAAATTGAACCAACGGCTACTTGGGTCCACCATGTTTAAACTGCATCTTGAGCGGGGCGGTGTATATGAAGATTTTGCATGGTATTTGGACATTATCCGCAAGCAGGGCACTAATCCACACGCCGGGTACGGCATAGGTAATGAACGGGTTTTACAATATATCTTTGGCACTACTGATATTAGAATGATTTCTTTAATGGGGCTTTTGAATATGCAAACCGGTGATTGGGTGAAGAAAGAAGTGGTAAGGGTTGGGATGCTAAAAAAGAAAAATCAAAAACAAAAGCTTAGTGAGTAATTAATGATAAGTGCAGGAACCACAGATGTGGTTATGTACCAGAGTTTCCTCTACCTGCAGAGCACATTTTTGTTGTAGGAGGGATCTTAAGTTATCCCTCACCGTTATTCCTAGTCATTTTCTGCAATGCTTTGGCTCTTCTTTCCTCTTCTTCACGAATTGCAAGTTCCTCCCCAATATCATCCCTATGACGCAAAAGGACTGACGTCTGCCTGCCAAGGTCACCTCCCCGCTGACGAATTTCTGCAAGCTGTTTGTCTGACATTTTAGCTAAATCAGGTTGCCAACGCTTTTTCCTTGCCATCCCTTTCCCTCTTGTACTAATAAAAACGCCTTTACAAAATAATAATCTACCAAATTATAACCAAAAATAAAAATATTAATATAAAAATCCCGGTATTTTCATAGTAATACCCAATATCGATAATCTGCATTCACCAGCTATATCATTAAATTTTTCCGCATCCACAAGCTTTTCAATAGCAGCAATATCAGAATTCCTTTGCTCCTGTTTGTACTTTACTTTTCTGCCCACAGTGTTGTTTGCAACTTTTTTGAACAGGTACAGCATTTCCTTTGAGACTGTTCTAAACTCGACACTAGAATAACTCGAATTTGTAAACGCCAATTTAGGTATACCTGCTTTTATTTTTGGATAAATTTCAAACCAAACTAAATTATTTTTTTCTTCAAAAGGTGTTGCAAGTATTTCTATATCAACTCCGTCTTTTGAAAACCGTAAATACCTGTTATGAGCATATTTCAGTAATTTCGAATAAAACGGCATGCGCGGATTTATAAAAGTGTTTTGAGTAAAACCTAGTTCTTTTAGTCTTTTTGCAGTTTTTAAAGCTTCTGTCTTTTCCATAATTATATCGATATCATGAATTTCTCTGTCATAACCATGTTGCTGCGTGTAAGATAACAGCGCTACAGATCCAACTATAAAGTAGCTGCTAGTTTGCGTGATTTTTGTGAATTCCAAAAGTGTGTTGGTATATTTTTCGTTCACTTTTCTTGTTCTTCCTACCCGCTAGTCTAACTATTTATAATCTTTAATTGGAATTACTTTTAAACCGCGAATATTCTTAGCTTGATGTTTTATATTGTCCGTAACCAGATTTGCACCTTGATCCTTTGCCAACTGAATAAACGATGCATCATAAAAAGTTATATTATGTTCGATAGCGATACGTGCGGCGCCCAGCGACTGTTGTAAATCTAAAACAACAAAGTGAATTGGAATGCTATACAGTGTTGAAATCGAACCTAAAGTATTAGAAAGTGACATTTGTTTGTTTATTAATGCGTTGGCTATTTCGTATTTAGCCAACTCAGGCATAGTCATACTTACTTCACCGCTCTGAACATCGCGAAGAAGCGCATCGGCCTTACCTACAAACTGTTCGTCTTGAGAATTTAGCCACTTAACGGCGACCGAGGAATCAACAACAATAACTTTAGGCATCTTAATGTTTCTCCCGGTCCTTTATTATAATATTAGTTAGATTTCCTTTTTTACCTTTGTAGGATCTGCTCAAATCAATATTGAGCCATACCTTACTCCAGTCCGTCTGTTCTTCCTTACCATAAGGCTTTATTATTAATTCGTCATCTGATGTTGCTGTTAAAGAAACAACAGAGCTGGAGTTTACCCATTTCAGCACATCACGAATTTTTTCAGGAATTGTTAACTGGCCTCTGTCTCTTATTATTGCTGTTCCTTGTACTTTGTTCATACAATCAGAATATCAGAAAATATGAATGTGATCAACGTTTCACAAAACGATTATAGCAAGAGCCCCATCTACAGGTGTGAATGTGCGTTACTATATTATTACTTTTTTACTCTGCTGAAGTGTAACTCCAAGCTATACAGTTTTTGGCAAAGTTTTTCAATGAACCACTCTTTATTATAATAGCTTCAGGCTCAAACACAGCTGCGTACATATTAACTAAAGCGATAACATCTAGAAGTGCTCTGTAGCTAGACAAGCCCGACATATCTATAAATATTTTGCTAAACTTATCACCCAACTTCATGGCCTCCTTGATGTTAAAAGCGTCTAGTGTTTCAAATTGTATTTCAGGGTATTTTTCCCTGGCTACTTTTATGCAGTCGAGACTTATATCCGTCGCAATCAGATTTGTACACTTTTCATAAATGAGTGTAGAGGTAGTACCCCATTCACAACCTATTTCAAGTATATGATCTGTAGGCTTTACCCATTTTTCAACTGCTTGCCTATATTCTGCAACACCTCTTGTAGCTATGAATAAAGTTTTTAATTTAAATTGGTTTTCGTTAGCCATGTTTACCTCTCTAGTTTGGTGAAGAGCCTGTTCATGGTGACCCCACGGGGAAGGCGGCTTCGCCTTCGCTTCGCGAGCGATCCGTTCACTTCTTTCACGACTCATTCCAATGGTGGAACACAAGAGCCCGCCTACCACCTTCGGTGATAGTCAAGCTCCTGGTGACCCCACGGGGAATCGAACCCCGGTTACCAGGATGAGAACCTGGCGTCCTAACCGCTAGACGATGGGGCCAAAAAGAAAAATGCCAGTCACAAAAACAGACTCACAAAGATGCGACAATTATACACTAAACTATGGGTGTTATAATTACCACAATGCCGCAGATAACCCACACAACAAAACTTGTGACATTGCTCGCTGGTGTCTCTGTAATGGCAGTAGTGCTATACAACAACTTTGCTTCGTATAACCCAAAAACACTGCTAGAGGTACCTGAAGTACGCGGGAGTCAAAATATAAAAACTGACGGTTTTGTAATACCATATCCCGTAAAAAGCCAAAAAATCAGCGATAATATTACGCCTTATACAAGGCAGATAACTTTGCGGTCCGAGCAATCTTCAGAAAAAATACAGGATTTTTATTACACAATATTAACTGCTGACAACTGGGAATTAGATTCAGAGCGAGAGGGGGACGTATTTGATACCGCCAAGTATAAATTGGCTGACGATTATATTATTGTTACAACTTCTCAAGATTCAGACAGGGCAAATTCAGGTACAACAATTGTAAGCATTGAGGTTTTACAAAACTCCGGCGATTAAATGACGGTAAGGCGGTCAGGTAATTAGAAAACATATTTTCCAACTTTTTTCCTTAGCTTTATTCCTTAGTACCCACCAAATACACCGCTTGCCACGGTTGATAGTTTGTTGTAAATGTGTCGGTATACATAACTTCACCAAATTTATCCTTTACAACCCTATTAAATGATGCGGTCGCACCCCACGCTGCAAAATCCACCTGTTTTGTCTGCCCTTTCGGCAGCTCAGGATCATCCTGATATAAAGGCTCGGGCGGTGGAGACACATTTGTTACAGTCGCTTTTGAAATCTCTACTTCTCGTCCATCTGGTGTACCATACAACTTAAACCCAAGTAATTGATTTTTCTTATCTTGAAATGACTGTACCAACACATAATTCGTGGTATCGTTTTTAAATTGAAAATCAAGCGACGGTTGGTAAATAGACGCGTCAAACCCTACATCCGAATCAATTTCGTAATAATAGACTCTATATGCATGCGGGTGGCGTGAAATTACAGGCAACCCCGCATCTAAAACCGCTCTAAACAATGTTGTAGAAGTCTGACATACACCACCGCCGTCACCTAACACGGTACGCCCCCTCGAAATAACATAAGCTGTAGCGTATCCTGTTTCCTTACTTATATCTCCAACCGACTCATTAAACGAAAATACGCTTCCGGGTGGAACTAATACGCCATTTGCGCGTTCGGCGGCTAGACTTAAATTATGTATTCGCGCTTCAGCGGAACCGGTATATTTGGACGTACCCTCACCCAATAAGGCAAAAATACCGTACTTTAAAGGGTCAGCTAAATCATTTGTCTCCTGAACACTTAACTCAACGGTTGCCGGTGTACCAGTCAGCAAAGCTTTACCAAACTCCCGCTCAAAAGTATTGACGTTAAGTTCCTGTCCGGATTGGGTAATCTCAAAATCAACAACTTGATCATCGTGAGTTTCTACAACACGCCCTCGAGGCAACATATTTACTTCCTGCTCCAATGTTTCAACAAAAGCGCCAAAAGCCGAATCATCTAACGCCAGATCCACAACCCCAAACTCATCTGCTTCAACAGCAAGTAACTCCAGTTTCTGTTCCGGTCCTAATACCCATGTATCTTCTTTATAAATTACGGATAGTGGACTAAACACCAGGTTAGCAACTTCTTCTATATGCTCCTGTAAATTAGCACTTGTAACATTTGGTTCATCCTGTTCTATCGGAACCTTCTTGTGCGTAAAATCCATGGTATCTAAGCTGGCAATTACAATTCTATACAGTTCATCGCTATCAACCTTAATTCCCGAAGTTTCAGGCACAATCTCTAATTTAGCATCCGTGATTTTGTAATATGCGTTTTGGGCGTTTTTATTAAGCTCCCCCTTAACTGTTGCAAAAATACTATTTAGCTCACTATCCTCCATGGAGTAGTAAACCTTAAATTCCAACGGTTTAATCAACCCTACCAGTTTTTCCCTGGTATCAACCACAGGATTACCTGTACGTCCCACTTCAAATGCCCTCGCTGCCGTGGCATCAGCGTTATATTGTAAATCAAAAAGGCTTGACCCAAAATCAAACTGCTGACCCTCGTATTCAAGCACAAGATTCTTAGCCATAACTTCCTGTTCTTTTTGCTGTAATGCGGATTTGGCTTCTATAAAAGTCATGCCTCCTAAATCTACACCGCCCGCATGCACTCCCGGAATTATTTTTTTTGCGTACAACACGTGGTAAAAAGAAATTAATACAAGCAAAATGCAAACTATAACTAAAAACAGTTTCACATACGGACTATTCATTTTGTCCTCTAAAAATGTCGCAACAGTATTGGAATAAGATTCAAAAATTTTTTTCTTTTCTGTTTTATGCACAGGTTTATGTTTTTTTTCCGGAATAGCTTTATGTTGATTTTGTTGATTTGAAGCTACTGTCATTTTTTATACGGTTGGATCGGCGGCTTTACTTTTGCACTCAAACTTATGGCAGGCCTTACACTTAACTCCCATTTTCTTTCGGCTCGGTTTGCACATCATCACCGCGTTTCGCAAACGGAATTTTCGACTGTTTAATAGTATATCTTGCAGGATCTTCTGACATATCAACAAACTCATCTGCGGTCTCGTATAGTTCCGTTGCAGTAGTTTTTCTAAAAGCGATGACTTCGGTTTTTACTCCTTTGCTGCGGGCGTATTCCAATAATGGTACGTAATCACCGTCTCCGGACATTAGCACCATTACATCTATTTTTGGCAAGATTCTTACAACATCCATACAAATTCCTACGTCCCAATCACCTTTCTTACTACCATCGTAAAATACTTTTAGCTCCTTTACTTTAACTTCAAAGCCTCGGTGGTGCAGTGCTTCAAAAAACTCTTTTTCTAATCCAACATCAGCCTTTATCACATACGCAAAAGCTCTTATTAATCTACGACCGCCAACTGCTTCCCGTAAAACCTTACCAAAATCTACTTTTGCCTGATATAGGTTTTTGGCCGAGTAATACATATTCTGCACATCAGCAAAAACGGCAACTCTCTGTTCTTTGTGACTCGCGGGATTGGTACTCATGGGTTAGATTTTAACAGATTTTAGAGTATTATTAAGTAGCAAATAAAAGTAAGGTCATAAAGAGTAAAAGTGGTAAAAACCATATTGCTTGATGAAGTTTAAATGACCACAAACTGTATTTTGACATGTAACAACTTGCTCAACGAAAGGGGGTCATAATAATGGGACTTTTTGATTTTTTGAAAAAAAAGAATAAACCCGCTGATACAGGACAAGCGCCGGTTTCAGAACCCGCAGCACAACCAATGGAACCGCAGGCAGCACAACCAGCACCTGAAGCACCGGCCAATTCAACTCCAATACAACCCGGAGTTTAACACAACATCCGGAGCTCTTCATTGGTACATAGTAATCCTCTCAATGTATAATACCGCTGAACTAGTGGTGTGTTTAATAATGGGGGATCGTCTAATGGTAGGACGCTGCGCTCTGGACGCAGAAATTGGAGTTCGACTCTCTGTCCCCCAGCCAAATAATCTGAAAAAATTTAGTGGGGTTTGAATTATGCGATAATAGAATTCTAAAACCACTTGGGAAGTTTGATATGAACAACAAAAAACAGCAAATAATAAATGCAAGAAATGAAAGAGAAACAGGGGATCCTAGCAAAGCCCTAGAAATGTTTCTTCAAATTAGACGTGATCAGTTAGAGCCAAGTCAGGAATTTGATTATTTGGGTGAGCTTGGGTTAACCTATTGGCACTTAAAAAAGTTCGAAGAGGCAAAAGCAACCTTTGAAGAAGCAAAAACCCATGCTGAAAAAAGCAAAATAACTCTCATTTGGCTGTAGCTTTTAGGCAGCTTTCCAGACCTGAATTTAACAAAGCGAATCCGTCAGATGCAGTTGAATATGCAAAAAAAGCGCAAGAACTTGCGAAAAAAACCGGAAGGGAGGATGTAGCGTGGTTTGATCATGGAGTAGTAACCGCTCTGATTTTTAGCAACAGCAGTCACGAGGCTATTAGTAAATGGTTTGAGATTGAGGCTGAGGATCTTTATAAAGTAAGTGGTAAAACTAAGGATGACATCGCGAAATGGATATGGGCTTCCGGTCTTTTAATAGACAGGGCTCAAACCTTTAACACTATTGGTGATCTCTACCTTGCATTAATGATAGCCGACCATTTTGGATTAGTGAGAAGGAAAGAGCAGATTGAAGAAATGATTCAAAAGTTTAGCAGCTAGTAAATTACCTTTGTTATAATAACCTCATGAAAACCATACTAGTCGACGCAGCAGGAACTTTTGTAATAGAAGGTGAAGGTATTTACAAACCACTATACGAATTACTAGAAACATATCCAAATCGAAAAATAATAGTAACCAATGCAAACGAGGAACAAAAAGTAAAGTTCGGTCTCATTAACTTACCTTATGAGCTTTTCACACTTAGCAACAATCCGAGCAAGATAAACCAGCAATACTTTTACAACATGCTGAATCATTTTGGGCTACAGACGAGCGATGTTGTATATTTTGAACACAATGAGGAAGCTGTGAAAAGCGCGCAGTCGGTTGGAATTACTTCGTATTTTTATGATGCAGGAAAAAAAGACTTGGTGGCACTGAAATCGTTTTTGGATGAGAATCTTTAAAATATGGCAAATCCGGTCAGAAATAATTTGGTGCTCGAGTTACACGTTCCTGATCTAAATACTGTTAAAGACTATTACTCAAAATTGGGGTTTGAAGTTTTGGTTGACGATGAGGTAAACGAGAAGGATCTAGGATATGTAACAATGCTGAGGAAAGATCCGATCGGCAATACATTAATAAATTTTTATGGCGGGGACCAGCGTGTTTATAACCAATCATATTTTAAAAAATTTCCAAGGGGTACAAAGAGGGGTTACGCTTCTGAAATTACGATTCCTGTTTCTGATATTGATAAACTATACGAAAATACAATTAAAACCCTTAGAAATTATGTGGTTAGAGAACTAACAGTAACAAAGGATCACGACTATGAGTGGAGGGATTTTAGGATGGAAGACCCGTTTGGGTTTTATTTAAGGTTTACAGAATTAATTGATTGGGGACAACAGTAATGAATAGTGCTTTTTTATATGTGCGGCTACTATTTTATGAGCTAATACTCAACAATACCACCCTGAGTCAAATTTAACACTTTTTTTACTCCGGCACGTTCTACAAAAAATCTGTCGTGCGAAATTAACAGCAAAGTACCGTTGTAATTGCTTAACGATTCTTCCAAAACTTCTTTTGTATCTATATCCAGATGGTTGTCCGGCTCGTCAAGTACGAACATATCGTAGTTTTTATACGAAAATATTGCGAAAGCGAATCTTGCTCTTTGTCCTGGGCTTAAATTAGTGATTTTCTTTTTTAGCTCGTCTTTTTCGAACATAAATTTTTTTAAGTGCGCAAATGCATCTCCGTAATAACAGCCTGTTTCTTCGATAAAATAGGTTAGTAAATCTTTGTCGTAATTTAGGTGTGTTTGTTTTTGGGCAAAATAACCTATTTTTATATTGTCACCAATCTTAACTATTCCCCCTGTTGGTTGTTCTTCTCCTATTATTAATTTAACTAACGTTGTCTTTCCGGTTCCGTTTGGACCAAAAAGCCAAATCTTTTCTCCACCGATAATATCCAGCGATAAGTTACTTAAAACTGTATTACTACCGTAACTCTTTGTAACCTCATCAAATCTAACCATTAACTTAGAATGGGTTATTCCGGTTTCAAAATTTACAGCACGCATTTTTTTTGAAACATATTTTTCTTTTTTATTATCTTCTATTTCTCGCTTTATTCGTGCTTTTACTTGGCCTGTACCGCCTTTGCGGCTTACTTTTTTCACTCTGGCACGTTCAAGCAGTTTTTCTAATTGAGCCTTCTTTCTTAAAAATCGTACATATTCCTCGTTCCACTTATTCACCAGTTTCAGTTTTTCCTCCTTGTAATTATCATAATCTCCTACAAATACTAATAGTTTTTTGTTGTCCAGCTCCCAGATCTCGTCAACCGTATTATTTAAAAATTCTCTATCGTGCGAAATCATAAGGACTGTTTTATCAAGATTTTTAATATATTGCTCAAACCATAAAATCCCTTCAATATCTAAATGATTGGTTGGTTCGTCAATTAACAAAGTTGACGGCTCGGTCAAAAGAATACTAAGCAAATTCAGTTTCATTTTTTGCCCTTCACTTAATGTATTAATCTCTTGATATTGATCAAAATTGGTAAATTCTAACTCGGCTAGTAGTTTTTCGACTTTGTAAAAATCCCATGGGTTTGCTAACCTTTTTTCTATAAACTCGCCAACAAGTTGGTTAGGAAAATTTATTTCTTGTGGGATATAACCAAGTGTTTCATTTTCAATCTGTATAGTACCAATATCCGGTTCCAATTCTTTAATTATTATTTTGAGCAATGTTGACTTACCGCAGCCGTTTTTACCAACAAGTGCAACTTTTTTATTGTTTCCAATTTTAAAGTCAATATTTTCAAATACGGGTTCGGCAGTAAATGTTTTTGTTATTCCTGAGCCTATGATCATGGTTCATTTATTGTACCTGAGGATTTTCCCGATACAAACACGGTTAGTTTATTGTCGACCGTTTCATAGTGTTACGGTAAAGACTTCTTTACTTACATTTAACTTTTGCGGGTGTTAGTTTAGTCGAGATATGAAGGTTCTTGCATGACCGGGCATTCACGTAGGGAGTGTTCGTATTGCTTAAATGGTATTAACAGGAGATAGACAGCTGTGGCTAAAGGTAGAAAGGGAAACAAAAACGGCGGCTCAGCAAGCACCGCTGTTGGGATCAGTTCCGACTATGATGAGCGACACAGGTTTTTTCAGGCTGAAATCAACGATACAGTCCGCGAAAACACTGTAGCCCTAATTCTTGAAAATATGGGTTTGTCCCATCCCAACGGTGCGTACGATGAATATTGCAGAGTAGACTTCAGTTTACTTACTGATAAAGATAGGGAATATATCAAGAAACGAAGTGGACGGGGATAACAAACAATAGAATCCCCCGGGCTTGTTATAAATAAGTTCTGGGGGAGGAGGTTTTCATCCCATACTTTATGTCAATGCACCAAGTTCATTATTGCACTAACTGATGATTAATGAAGAAATATATCAGATGAACGAAAATTACATTAAGGTACTTTCAGAATTCACAAAAATAGCTCAGGACGATAGTTACTTTAGAGAAATTATCACAGCAAGTGATGGTAATACTCTTGAAGTAATTCGATTACATCGCAACTAACCTAAAATGGTAAAATCACAACATGCCAAAACTTACATATCGCAAGGGCGTGGATGCAATTGTGATTGATTCCAATAATAATTTTTTACTTGTTCAAAAAAATGTCTATGATAACAACCAGTGGGCTTTCCCAGGAGGGGGTGTTGAAGAAGGTGAAAGTCTAGAAAGTGCAATCTTAAGAGAACTTAAAGAAGAACTAGGCACAACCAATTTCGAAATACTTAGCCTAAGTCCTGTGAAAAACATTTTTGAATGGCCGAAAGAGAATCGGGATTGGGCGTACGCTAAATATGGGAAACGGTGGGCAGGACAGCAAAAACAACAATTTATTGTGAAATTTACGGGAACTAAAAAAGAAATTGTATTAAATAATAATGAGTTGAAACGGTACAAATGGGTAAAATACCAGGATTTAGAAAAACATTTGGTTTTTGATGGACAATGGGAAAACGCAAAAAAGGTAATTAACAATAAAAACTAACTTGAAACAACAAATAATTACTGATTATTAGTGAAAAAACTTTCACTTGAACTTCCAACCCCAAATATGGATAATCCTGCCATATGCAAAAAACTAACGAGCACCAACTTAAAATTCTGACGTACTTGCTGTTTAACCCAAAAGCACGCTTTAAGGAACTAAACACAGAGAGTCTAAGTACTGACACTTTCAGCTATCACATTAACGTTCTAATAAAAGAGGGGTTGATAAAAAAAGACGGCACACGCTATTTGTTAACAGAAGAGGGCAAAATAACTGCTTCCAAGTTAGATACCGATAATCACCAATTCGAAAAACAGCCAAAAGTGAGTGTGATTGTGATTCCTCGGAAAAAAGTTAATGGAATAGAAAAGTTTGTCATTCACCAGCGAACTAAAGAGCCTTATTTTGGATATTGGGGATGTATAACCGGAAAAGTAAGATGGGGTGAAACTTTAGCTGAAACAGCCGAGAGAGAACTTCAAGAAGAAATAGGCTTAACCGGAAAGCACAGATTTTGTTTTGAAATTCATGAGATGGTATATCAAAAAGGTACTAACACATTACTTGAAGATAAATTTTTTCACGTTATGGAAGCGTATGCACTTAAAGGTACCATTAAAGAAAAAACAAAAGAAGGCATTAATAAATGGGCGACAAAAGAGGAGTTTTTAGCAATTACACCTAAATACCATAACGAGAATGACATACTTGGGTGGTATTTAAAGAGAGATTTTTCGTTTAAGGAAGAAAAGTATTATATTGATAAGTTTTGACTTTTTACAAATTTTCCTTAAAAAACTCAACAGTTCGTTGTATTGCAGTTTCAAAGTATGGAGATTCTATGTTATGCCCACCACCAGTATATTCAAACAATTCAAAGTTTTTGCCTTCGGCCTCCATAACGGTTTTTAAATCCCTTGAATACCCTACGTTTACAACAGGGTCATTAACCGAATGATGTACCTGAACCGGACTGTATAAATACTCCAGATTTTGAGTGAGTGCCGCAGCTGACCAAAATGCGTCCGAAAAATCAACTTCTTCGGGGGATTCTCTTAGTTTTTGTATTTCCGGGTGCCTATTACTGCTGGCTGGAGATGGGTTAGTATCCGGTCTACGAACATAGCTACCATCATTTAACCGGTATTTTGCGTAATCTTCATAGCTGTAGACTGCGCCTGCCCAAATTACGCCCGCCTTAATTTCATTGCTAACCAACATAGCTCGTAAAACTAAATTACCTGCCATACTGTGTCCCCACATCCCGATTCTTTCAGGATCAACATACTCTAACTTTTGCAGACTTTTTAGCGCGTGGAGTGCATCTATTGTGTAACCGGGAGAAAAGTACGATCCTGACGGCTCACCTTCGGAATCACCGTGCCCGCGCATATCTATTTTAAACACCACAAATCCGTTGCGTGCCAAAGTATCAACATAAGCAATATATTTTTCGGTAGTTACGTACTGGGTTGGCGGAATATACCCGTGATTAAACACAATTGCGGGAAATCCGCCTTCCGGAACTTCGCTGTTTGGTACAGTTAATAATCCGTAAATTTTATTGCCTTCGCTTGTGTAACTTGCGATATAGCGTTTGTAATTTGACCCTGCTACAAGCTCCTCCTCAATTACTGGCGCTTCCGCGTCTATGTTCATATCCCTTATATAGTTAAGGTCAATATTGGAAGTATATTTTGGCTCTTCCGGAGTTGGAGCCGTATCTTCAGGGCCGCCAAATTCACCAAAGGTGTCAGAATTGGAACCGGACGGAAAAAATCGGAAATTCCCTTTTAAATAAGTAAAAAGTCCTAAACATGCGACTACCAGTAAAATGAGCAGTATTATTCGCTTCATGGGTTACTATTTTAACTTGTATTTAGTGATTTGGGAAATGGATTTTGGCGTACCAAACGTGCATGTAATCAATAGACCCCCACCCTGTTACAAACATACCATAGCAGCAAAAATAAAATTGTGCTAAAATACATTCATATTAATTTACGTAGTACCTTGCCCTCTACATACTGAAAATGCTTTCTAACATAACAAACACAATTGATTTTCAAAACGCAGTAATATTTTTGCTCTCTATTCTCACTATTGGCTTAGTTTCTTTGTGCATATATCTCATTGCGACTCTTAAAGACCTGCGTGTTACCATAGAAAAAACAAATTCTATTTTGGACGAATCAGAAAAAACCGTACAAAAGACCAATTTAATTTTGGACGATGTTGAAAAAATCACTTATGCAATAAGCAATCCGTTATCTGCAGTAACAAATTTATTAGGAGCAGTAACCGCTTTTAGATCAGGTCGCTACGAAGCTCAACAAAAAGAGCTAATAAAATAAACAGCCGGTCTGACCAAAGCGTACAGAAATTTATGGAAAATAATAGAAATAATGCATCACCGTTTTTAACAGGATTCTTTGTGGGCGCAGTTATCGGCGCGCTATCGGGAGCGATATCGGGGTTATTACTTGCACCACAGTCTGGCGCGGAAACACGTAAACAACTAGGACAAAAAGCTGTTGAAATAAAAGAAAAGACTATGGATGAGGTAGAGAATATTGCAGATCAAATGAGACCGCATTTTCAAAAAGCTAAAGAATTAACAGCAAGCCAAAAAGAGCAACTTCGATTAAAAATGTTGGATATGCTAACTGAGGAGGATGAGGAAGTTGTTGAGAAAGTTGCAGCAAAAAATACCGGCAACGGTACTAAATCGAACATCGCTGTTAAAGCTAATTCCTCAGCCGCAAGAGGCAGGCCTAAGAAAACTGCTTAACAGTTCTAGGCTTAACGCTAGTCTTATTTGTTAACCCCGGTCTGGTAAAATACATATATGAAATTGTTTCTCGCATCAGAAGCAAAACACCCGTTAAGTATTAAGAAATTAAAAAACTTTGTCGGAAAAGATTTGAGGAAACTTAACGCTGTATATATTCCAACTGCTGCAAACGGCGAATATTACGGTGCGTGGAAAGGCGGAGAGTCGCATAAAGTTGCGGCCCGTTTATTCCCAAAGCTAAAAGTTGTTGAACTTGAAGACGGTTGGTACAAAAATGTACATAACGAAATTACAGGTGCTGATATTATTTGGATGGCAGGCGGAATGACAGGTTATTTACTGTACTGGATCAGAAGGACCAAACTAGACAAAGAACTTCCTAAAATTTTAAAATCAGGAACTGTTTATGTTGGCTCTAGTGCCGGTAGTATGATCTGTGCTAAAACTCAAAACTGCGCTGAATGGTTTATTGGCGAGGAAGAACCGGGTGCTAGTATTTTTCCTGGATTGGGACTTATAGATTTTGAGATATTCCCTCATTTTGAAGAAAAAAATTTGCCGAAGATTAAACAACTCTGGAAAAAAACAAATAAAGAACGTGGGAAAGAGTTATATCTACTAAAAAACGGTGAGGTCATTACACGCACAGGTGATGACATAAAAGTGTTAGGGAAAGAACGGGTTGTGCTTAGCTGAGGCGTGTTAAACTTTATACACAATGCAAGAACCAAATTTAGACAACATTCCTGAAGAACTCGCAAAATATAAAGACAAAATAAAAGATTCGTTCACAAAATACATTCGCGTAAAGACCAATTATGTGCAAATTGATCCGGGGCTGACAAAAAGTAAATTCGGTGGGGTTCCTTTTTTGTTGGACGCGAGCGCATATCCAAAAGCCAAAAACGGACGCGACCTTATTTTGATTGCACAACTGAATTTCGCAGAAATCCCCCATTTAGAAGATTTTCCGTCAGATGGAATATTGCAATTTTTCATTGCTGACGACGAACTATACGGATTGAATTTTGAACACCAAAATGTACAAGACGGGTTTAGAGTTATTTATCATCCTGCGAACGTTGTTGACACAAACAAGGCGATTACTAACTATCCGTGGCCTAAACCGAAAGAGTACTTTATCTTTGACAATAGTGTAGCCTTAGGAAACAGCGCGTTTGAACTTACATTTGAATTAGCTGAGGCTCCAATCTCACCGGTAGATTTTAGGTTCGAGGGTTTTCTTGAGGAAAGCATTTGGGATATGCCTAAGGATGTGTCCAATTGGTATTGGGCTCTGGCTGACACAAACTCACATAAAATTGGTGGGTATTCATTTTTCACTCAAGATGATCCAAGAATATTTGAAAAAAAATATAGACCATACACAACACAGTTATTGGAAATGAATAGCGAGTACGACCCAACCAACAAAAAAGCCGAAATAATGTGGGGTGATATGGGCGTTGCTAATTTTCTTATAAAACCAGAGAACCTTAAAAACCTTGATTTTAGCGATGTTATGTACACATGGGACTGCTCCTAAAAATGTTAAAATCTAAGCATGAACAGTATTGAACAACGTGGGTTCGCGTTCCTTCCATTTATATTAATTTTTGGTGTAATTTTTGCGGGTATAGCCGGTAGTGCTGCAGTAATAAAACATAATTTAACTAAACCACAATTTGAGCCAAATGAAATATATGAACCTGAGGCAGTAATCTGGCCGGAAACAACTGAGTCGAGTGAACCGATAATAATGGAACAAGCTGAATCCGCCGCTGTTGTTATTACGCCACCAGCACCAGTTACACAACCTGCTCCGACACCTACACAGGCAACGGCACCAACTCAACAAGTAGAACCTCCCGCAACCGGGCAAAAAAGCCAAGGACAAATAAGATTTTTTAACATTAAGTGCGATGATGACAAAAACCGGGAGTTCGAGGAAGGTACTGTTCTATATTCAACCGACAGCAATCTGGGCTTTGTGTTGCAAGAAAAAGTAAAACCCGAATGTCGAAATCCGGAAGGATTTATGGATGAAGACTGGTTTGCAGATTACTGGAAGTGCTGTGGCGGAACACTAACAACTGTAAAAGCTCAGCACTACGGCACAGAATATAATATTTCCGAAAAGACGGTGCTGATACCAGAAGGGGAAGATTTTGAAGATTTTGCTGCCGTCGCAACCGAAAGATTTGTAGGAGGAACACCGAGAAATTAGTGTATTGCCCTCCTAAACTTACGAGAATACTATAATTAAATTAGAATAATTTAAGCGAACTTGAAAAACTAAGTGTACAGATTTAATAGCACTAGCGACCCAATAACGAACACTACCGCTTCGCTAATTAGACACACAGCAACAAACTAATCCAACATCCAAAATAGTACTACACCACAGCTGAAAGTGCTAAAATGTGTATGTGGAGGAAAAACAAAAATTCCAAAATAAAAAACAATTGGTGCTAATTATCTTTCTTATTTTTCTCATGGGCATAATCATAGGTGTTTTTGTTAACTACGTTAGTGGAACTTTTGACAAACAGGTAGCACTTTCGTGTAACTATAAAGGAACCATTTATAACGAGGGCGATAGCGTACCTTTTAACAGCTGTAATACCTGCACCTGTCGCGGCGGTAAGCTTAACTGTACATATTTTGTATGTGCGCAGGAAAACTAGGCTCTTCTATACTCTATATTCCTACTTTTTTAATTTTTTATTGGTATCGGGCTTAATTCACCAGATATATTACTAATAACCCGGGCTTTATCTCAATTCGGTCAAAAGTACCTTCGTATTGCGCTAACAATTGATTTAACCCAACGGTAATAATTCCTTCCAAGGCGGTTTCTTTTAGTGATGCGAATGTGCCGGCGTTCTCCAGTGTTATTGAATCTATTACAAACCCTTTTCCACCACTATTGATTTTTACAGTTGCTCTTACTATTGTGCCGTCACTTATATGCGCGGTAATTTTTACTTCTCCGGCTAACAAATCTAAAGTTACATCAGTTACTGTAAAGCCGGCAATACCTTGTCCAACTGCTTGTTGCGCAAGTAGCTCGGTAAGTTGTTCTTCGGTTATGGTTATTTGTGTTAATTCAGGCGGCAACTCATTTGTTGTGGGTAAGTTCCCACCAGGTAGTAATTTAGGAAAATCTGAAACTACTTCTTGAGTGACTTTTTCCATATCTATTTCTGCGGAAGTATTAAATTTATCTTCTATTTGTGTTAGTTGTTCTTCTACTGACGCTTCGGTAGGCGACAATTGTTCATTAGTGTTACCTAAAGTATTTTTAAAGTAAAGCACTCCGCCTCCCGCCGTTAAAACTAACGCTAGCAAAATAATTGGGATAAAAAATCCGTACAAGGTTACTGGTGATGTGGGTCGTGATTTATGCATATAAAGCCTTTTTGTCTGCTGTCGTTGTTTTTAGATTTTAGCGAACTAGTTTACCAGCTTATTTAAAACGGATCCGGTCACTGAAACGACAATACTAAATAATAAGGCTGTTAAAAGTGTGTCAATTTCGAAACCATCGACCAGCCACTCCGCCAATAAAACCATAAGTGTGTTAATTACAAGTAAAAACAGCCCAAAAGTTAAGCAAGTAATTGGTAGTGTTAAGAGCTTTAGAATAGGGGCAACAACCGTGTTTAGTAATCCCAAAACTATAGCGAGTATTATCCCGGTTTGAACAGAATCTACTTCAACACCCGGCAATAAATATGTTGCCAAGAAAACCGCGGCAATACTGATTAATATCCTTAATACTAGCTTCATTATTTTTATTATATCATCATGAATTATTTAATCCACTTCCTGAAAATATTTGGGTGCTATAGGTACAGCTACGAATTCTAAACAAATACTTGTTTGTGTAGGTTTGTGATGATACGTGCGCTCATCAAAAACATAGTTATTTGGATAATTTATGTGGAAAAATATAGTATATTAATGGTATATGTACATTGCTATCGACATTGGGGGTACTACTACACGTGTTGCTTCAACCAAAAATTTAAAAGAAATTTATAAAAGTGAGCGCTTCTCGAGCCAAGATACAGTAGAAAAAGAGCGGTTTTTGCTTGAAAAGGCGATTGTGCAGGTCGCAGATGGTCAGAAGGTTGAAGCGATTTGTGCAGGTATACCGGGCACCGTAGACCAAAAAGACAAAAAATTTAACTCGCTAGCCCATTATCCGCAACTAAATGGGTTGCCGTTTACCGATTTATTTTCTGAAAAACTACTTCGCGCTCTTGGCGGCGCAAAACTGCATATTCAAAACGATGCTAACCTGGCGGGTTTAGGTGAAGCCGTATTTGGTGCAGGAAAAGACTTTACTGTTTTGGCGTATTTGACCTTAAGTACAGGTGTGGGCGGTGTGAGAATAGCTAATAAAAAATTGGATCCGCTCCAAAAAATTTCGGAGCCCGGGCACATGATAGTAAATTTTGACGAAAAACTGCTTGAAGCTGAAAATATTCAGGCTGTTAGTGTAAAGGGCTCTCTGGAACTATATACAGCAGGTACTTATTTCGAACAGGTATATGGCGTGACCCCCGAGAATTGCAGTGATATAGGTGTGTGGGAAAAATATGCTAATTATTTGGCGGTAGGTATACATAACGTACTTGTAATGTGGAATCCTGATGCGGTTGTCCTTGGCGGCGGAATAACTGAAAACTTTAATTTGTTTTATGACTATTTGATAAAAGCATTAGAAGAATTGGATTTTCTTGCTATACCATCTATTTTAAAAGCTGAGTTAGGTGATGATGTGGGATTGTATGGTGGTTTTGCTTTTTTGGGTTAGTGCGCCGGTGTAAGTTTATATGTATGTAAAAGGTCGGGACGGTGAGTAAGTTTTTGTACAATGTGTACATTACTCACCGCCACACCCGATCATCAGACAATTGCTATCTAGGCATCATCCCAAGTGCCACTAAATGTAGTAACATAAGGAAAAGAAGTCCACCCCCTGCCAACTTGTCGTTCTTGAAAACAGACGTGAGAAAGATGGCAAGTGTGTATATGATGGAACTTGCGAAGAAACCCATCATGAACTCCGAAGACGGCCACCCCACATACAGGCTCACAACCCCTAAAAAAAGCATGATTAGAGTTGCAGCCCAGGATATGATTACCAGGAACATGAATAAACGATCACGTTCCGACTGCGCACGCTCGTGCGCTGTCGTCCTACCACTCATCCCGCACCTCCCGATGCATTTTTGCTGTTTCCTTTAAAACAGCTGTTTTCAATAAGTAGCACTATTATACACTATATATCCTATAGTAGTACGATTTGTGCGTAACCCAGAATACACCACCACCTCACCAATGCTATAATCAAACAATGTTTAACATCCTATTTGGCTCTTCGCTGGAACGCCCTAAAAACACAGTTTTTGACGGTGAAGACGATGACGAACATATTCTTTATCTTTTCAGGAGAAGCTTCATCACAAACGTGGATTGGATATTCTTTTCCATGCTCCTAATAATGACGCCATGGGTTGCAAGTTTAATTTTTGGGTTGGCAGACGACCAAACAAAAAGCACAATTCCATACCCCGTACTGCTTGCTGTAATACTTTTTTGGTATTTGTTTACGGCAGGCTATATTTTTCAAAATTTCTTAAATTGGTTTTTTAACGTATACATTGTTACCAACAAAAGAATTATGGACATAGATTTTGTAGGGCTATTATATAAAAACCTGTCGGAAGCGCCGCTAACCAGTATCGAAGACGTAACTTCTAACGTAAAAGGCGCGTTACGGGTTACGTTTAATTACGGATCAGTATTGATTCAAACAGCGGCAGAACTTAGAGAATTTGAATTTACGGACGTAGCTAATCCATCAAGAATAAGAGACATTATTTCTGATATAGTTACAAATTTGAAACATCACAAGGTATAAACCGATAATGGAAACTATATTTACAACTCAAGGGTTTGTACAATTAATAAGCTG
>CAZBWW010000003.1:0-45868 GCA_964496005.1 uncultured Candidatus Saccharibacteria bacterium
CACACCCGCCAAAATACCAATAATAACGATAACGATCAACAGTTCGATAAGTGTGAAACCTTTGCCTTTTTCTTTAATATTAAGCATAAGTTTTCCACCCCCTCTCATATCGCTTAAATTGTAATCTGCTAATTTTAGTGCTTACTATTATTTGTTTTAATTGTGTTAAAAGTATCATGGGCAGTTTCTAAATACTTTTTAAGTATGAGCTATCCTATACAAACATGTCAAGCTGTTCACATTTCAAATAACGTTCTATGGTTCAATTGGCCACGGTGGTGGGGGACCGGTTACAATCGGTGTATCACCCGCGTCTAACCCCGCTTCAGAAAATAACGCAAAGTCAAACATACCGGGTAAATATGGGTATGACTTAAGAACTGTTACTGTTTTTGAGATATCTGCTGTTGGTGCGGTCGGATCGCTAAGCTCACCACGCGATGTAATTTTGTATCCTTGTGCAGGTAATATATTTCCGGGGTTTAAATACCTAACTCCTACATTCGTATCTCCACCAAGTGTATAAATCCTAATACCTTTGGCGTTCGGGGAAGTGGGCATATCGCCGGTCGGAATTTGGTAACAACTGCTATAGCCGAATGTCCCATAAGTTGATTGCTCAAAATCACCTTTCCACTGTACACCGGGCGGCTGTGTAGGGCACTCACCACCACCACTATTACATGCAACCAGATTTTTTGTCATATCGCCGTCTGTATTGTAGACAATGTAATAAAGTCCAATATCATTATTTTCATTCCAGCATACCTCAAGACCGTTATTAATTGCCGTGTCGAGTCTAATTTCTCTAACTTGCCCGTCTTCTGCAAAATAGTCATAAAAAGATGTTATTCCTACAACGTCCACAACTAATCTTGAAATAGTAATTTCCGCGGAGGCTTCTATATTGTCGTTAGCTGAAGGCGGGTAGCTGACAACACACAAATTAGAACCCCATACACCGTTTAGCTTAGTGGAACAAAGCGTTGCGGCTGACGATGCGTTTGTCACCCACGAATCAAGATCTATGTCTGAAAGTGATAATGCGGCCTCGGCGCCACCTTCTGCCACCGCTAGTACTCTTTGTGACACATCCGTATCCGATACACCTGTCAAAGTTGTGATTGTTTGAGTAGAAACACCAATACCAAGTGCGAGTGCGATGGTCATGGCAATAATTACAAACAATAAAACTTGTCCTTGTTGCGGGTTAGCATTTTCTAACGAGCTCTTGTACCTTACCATTTTTTCTGTTTTTTTAAGTTTTTCCGTTATTTTAGTCATTAGTCTATTATTTTAGCTTTTTTACTATTTTTAGTTAATTTTTTAATTTATTAATTCTCACGTAGCCAAATTCTACGCGCTTAGTCTCCTACAATCCATGTAACATCGCTTATCTTTAACCCCGAAGTATCACTAATACCAGTAAGATAAAGTGGTTCGTACACAAATGATTCTGCCGGTTTAAGCGCGTTTTCGCTCCCGTTACCTGGGTTATTATCGTCAAGATCTCGGTTTAAAAATACTTCACCATTGGTGATAATTGGGCCGTCTACGACTACCGGAAAATCAGGGTTTGGCGCACGAGTTAAAAAGTTAATGTTGGCAGCGGAAATAATTCCAAGATGATAATCAGGGTTTGTCGGGCTTGATGCTGCAGAACCTTGTGACGCAGCAAAATTTACTGTAATACCATTTGGAATTACCAGTAAGATTCGTTGGGAATTTGGTGCTAAGGATAAGACCCTGCGATTAATGGCGAGCGTACCTGGTGTTCCAGTTACGTAAACCACAACGGTACCGTTTTGAGCTAGTCTATATGAGGTCGGGTTTCCAGAGTTTAAGTAAGTCTGAATATTAGTACGAGTAGCATAATAAACATTACTTGGATTCAAATTATTTAAAAAGTCAACTTGGCTTGGTACTAACTGCGCATTAGTCGGCGGTGTAAACCTAAAATCATCAAACCACAGACTCGGCTGTAAATTCTTCAAATAAGTATCATCTTCAGAAATTTGATTATCGGTATTTCCAATATCCATCCAACCCGCAAACGCACTCGACTCTGTAGGCGCAGTTCCAGTCCACGCAAGATAAGGTGAAAAACCTGCTGCGACGCCACCGCTTGGTACTTGTGCCAAAATCCCGTTCCCGCCGGCACCACCATACACATCACCGTCAGATACCGAAATCCATGGGTTTGGCGGGTTATATATTGTTTCAAAATTAAAGTTCGCGGTAATACCTGCACCTGAATTAATCTGTGCTGGTGCGCATACAACACCGCCAGGAACCGGAGTTACAGCTTGATTGGCAATACACCTAACGTGATACTCTGTTCCAGGCGTAATTCCTGCCATTATGCCAGTACTCATACATAAACTCCCATCTACGTTTGTAGCAACATTAGAAATTAGGTAGTCGTCAACACCTGAGCCCGTCCATGAACCGGATCTTACTGCTCCACCCGATAAATAACCTCCCTCATAAAACTGAGGTCTAAACGCTAAAATTCCGCCCTGAACATCATTTGAGGTAATTGAGGCAAAGGCTGGACCACATACATTACTTGACTTTGTTTCACCGCTTACTGTTACTACAGGTTCTATAACATCAACAGTTAGGAAATCCCATAAAGGCGGGTTTCCTCCGTTTACATTTCGCGCACAATAATTATAGCTTGCAGGTGGTAGCAATTTACTTGGGTGGCAGCTTGCAGCTTCCGAATCTGTAGCACCTACCGCAATTATAAAAGTTCCATTAGCATCAAAGGTGTGTGAAAGTAGCTGTGTACCACCATTAAGTGTAGTACTGCCTATTACACCATATTCCGCAAAATTTGTGCAACCGGATAGAGAGCCGGTTAAGTTACATTTATATAAAGTTACGCCGCCTGGAAGTGGGGAAGTGTTATCGGAATCCCACCCTTTTACATCAAAATTTACCGTATCAAAACCAAAGGGTTTGGTTCTAATTGTCGGATCTGGCTCACCATTAAAATATATATCCGCTTCTGGTGGGGCGTTATTAATAATTACTGTTAAATAGTCATCAATTTGTGGCGCAGTTCTGTCACAACGTACATCTGTAGTTCCGGGGTAGCCAACACAATCCAACAACTGCGGGGTGTTATCAACCGCACGCATCGCAACTATATATGTACCGGGAGCATACGATGATGGTAAGAAACTGTAATCACAAGTGCCGCTATTCATACAAGTTTTGAGGTGAATATAATCACTATGTGCACTACAGCCCGAAGCGCTCGTATCGCAATATCTAAACACCGTACGCTCTATTGGGTCTGAGTCCGGATCTGTTGCCGTCATTGTCATCGGTATCGCAGGAGCCGAAGCATTTACCGTAATAACTCTTGGGTCGGGTGCGGGCGGGTTTACAAAATTAATACTCCCAATCGGCGGCTCGTTTGTTGGCGGGTTTACGGTAATTCGAATTTTATCTACAGGTGGATTATTGGCCGGAAATTCGTCGCATGGAACGGGAACATTGGGGTTATTAGGATCACCCGGATACGAATGGCATGCTGACCCGGCTGTATCAACTGCACGCATATATAACCAATAATGAGCGGGGTCGTCACCAGGCTGAAGTATCGGAGAATTCCAAACAAAGTTGTTGCCGTAAATCTCGGGGTAATTACAGATGTCAGTACTACAGTTGTCGTTGAGATAGATTGTTGCAGAACCGTCCCATCCAGCATCTGGACCTGAGGTAATATATTTCCTTATTTTCATTTCAACATAGTCCAATGTATTGCTATCTGCAGGATCAATTCCACGGATCTGCATATTAACCGTTTGGCCGGAAACTATTGTTTGGTCAGTGTCCGGAGTAATTAACATACCGGTGGGCCGCTCGTTTGCTAGTGGTGGTGCATCAACAGTAACCTTAATTCGTGAGAACACTGTTCCTGATTCAGGTACACAAGTATTAGCAATAGGTGCGTTCGGGTCACCAGGACTTGAATTACAATTTAAACCACCATCATCCTCTGCACGCATATACAACCAATATGTCCGTGCAGTACCACCTGCAGGTATTGTTGGTGCTGTCCAAGTGTAATCGGTTGCTGGCGCATGACAGGTGTTTGTATTGCAAGTAGTATTATTTCCAAATTGTAAGTATGGCTCGATCCAACCATCGGTATTAAATTCGTAAATCCTAGCCCATACATTATCAAGAACATCAGGATCGTCAGTAACGGGGTCTAATCCGCGAGCTCTTGTTGTAAATGTCCCTCCAGAAGGCACATGTAAATCTGCGGTGTTGATTGTTGTAAAGTTTCCGTAGGGTTTTTGGTTTACTGGTGGAGCAGGTGGGTTTACTGTTATGCGTATTCTCGCAACAGGTCCAACCTGACAATCACTAACTGGATTTGGGGTTGGGTTATTTGGATCTGCTCCAGGATATGAATCACATACTAGTAGTCCTGTGTCCTCAGCCCGCATGTACACCCAATAATGGGCTGGGTTATCGGTTGGCTGTAATACAGGCGCTGTCCAGGTGTAATTATTTCCTAACACAGATGGATAATAACACACGTCAGAATCACAATTAGTATCATTTTCGAGAATTGTTGGACTACCATCCCAACCTGGTAAGGGCTCTGACGGTAGATTATATTTCCTGATTTTCATTTGAACAAGGTCCAACACATTACTTCCATCAGTCGTAGAGTCATTACCTCGTATTTGCAATTGCAATGTTCCCCCCGAAGACACAGTTTGATCGACGGTGGGAGTCATCATTCGACCATAAGGACGTTCATTCTCAGGAACGGTCACGTTTATCAAAACGGTATCATTCAAACCACACGAGGCAGTATCTGTTCTGCCAGTACACCACTGACCGGCAGTATCTTTTACCCCAACGAATACAGTGAAAGTACCCCCAGAACCAAATTCGTATGGCGGATCAGATACACAAGTAATTGTATTTGTAGCACTTGATGAGCAAGTTTCGATTCTAGTTCCCACCCCACTACAAGATGTGCCTGCACAAAATTCAACTACAACTCTGTCTAAATCTGCTTCTCCGTTAGCATACCCATGCGCAGTAAACGTCACTGTTTCGCCTAATATTATATCTGTATCACTTGCACTAATATCACCTGTCGGGAAATTATTAGCCGGGGCATTAACCTGAACTGTAACAGAATCATTTGGACCACATTCTGGAAGTCCGGTTCTTCCTGCACACCACTGCCCATCAGTCCCGTCCGTACCATAGTCAAGTACCCCTACATACGCCGTGTATGTACCTGGACTCAAAAAAGTATAAGGATCAGCAACGCACACAACAGAGTTTTGAAGCGGACTATAGTCACATCGTTTGATTTGCGTACCTGAGCTACAAACACTGCCTGAACAAAATGAGATTGTAGCCCGCATTATATCGTTTTCGCCGTTTGCGTTTCCATAAGCAGTAAAAGTAATTGGGTCACCTAGTGTAATAATATTATCTGGATCGCTTGAAGTAATTGATCCACTAGGTACGCCATCCCCACCCTCATAAACAAAATTACATCGATGTTCATCTACAACTCCTAACCACGCACCAGAACAGTCATAGCCATTGCTTCCCCCGTAACTTCTTATCTGACCACCATAGTAACTAGCTCCAAAAGGAGTGTCTTCAGGCGGTCCAACTCCAGTATCTAATCCCCAGTCTAGTGTGAAGGGTATTCTTCCTGGTGGAACTGTAGAGCTAGTGTCACCACTTCCATCTGTTACAATATTATTTGTACATCCATCCCCAGATCTGTCTGGTAAAACACTTCCTGGTTTCTTTCTTATTTGGTAAAAACTTCCTCTCCGAACAACTGAATCATGTTCAAAATGACCGGTTGAATCTGTTGTTGTGTATTCTATCTCATTGTATGAGATGTCCCAAATTTCTATTTCCACGTCCTGCACACCGTCTCCTTGACAATCAAGAACATAACCTCCAACACTAATTAGATCTGCATCATTCTCTTCAAGGCAAGCCCAACTACACTCATTACCATGAGGACACCCGGAGCAGGTTTGCACTTTGTAACAAATTTGACCTGGACAGCCGCCATTAGGACAGTTAAGAAATTCGGGATCGCTTGGCGGAACCATTGTAGCCCACGTCGCTGAACCGTTACCTAAAGGATCTTTATCGCACTGGGGCATCGAATCCCTGCAGGCGAAATATCCAGGATTATCTGGTGGTCCACAATACTGTGCATACACTACATTATCGAATACACCTGCAGTATAAAGAAAGAAACCGCAAACGAGCATAAACGTTATGGTAATTAAATATTTTTTAGATAATACGAACATACTCAAGTACACTTCTACGCTTTCGTAATTTATATCAGATAGAATTCAATACATTAATTGTAAGTTATTAAATTACCAATTTCAATACTTTGTGTTCGAGTAAGTAAACCAATTCAGGAATATTCTATATTTGTGTAGATATCAACTTGTATTTATATAGTGTGGAAAAATCTACTAATTTAGTAACATACAGCTTTAATCTAATTTATTAATAGATGATATTAATAATTATGTTGTAAAGAAGCTCCCAATTCCCCCAAAACTAGGAGCTTCAAAAACGGTAGGTCCCACAGGCACCAACAACCACGCCGGCGCCAGTAAAACCCTAACCTCAACACAACTTTCCCCCTTACTAAACATTACGAGCCAGCCGTGGCTAGCCCATACTGCGCCGATGGGGGTGAGAGGTCCTGCAATGGGAGACCGCGTAATAGGTCTCCAAAAAACAGTTCCGCCTAAATTAACAAACTCTGCCCAGGTATCTGGGGGGCCGAGATAAAAGTCCCGAACCGAGTCTCCGGGGCAGAGAATCATGTCAACCCCTTCGGCAGTCGCCGGCGGGTTCCACCTCGACGGTGGAAAAACGGCTGCCGCTACCACTATGAGTAGCACAAATGAAAGACTCGCTTTCATCTTTCTTTCTCTCCTTCGACCGCATCTCAGCAGTCGTTTTTATCCTATAGTATAAACAACCTGTAGTATATCAGAAAATGTCAAAAATAAAAGCACATACTTTGCTCAAATAAAAATTAGCAAATTTTACAAAATTGCCGGTGAAATGCTAATTACTTAAAAGTAAACCTCTAAAAAATGTTCAACCCGAAACCTAAAACAACCCAAAATACCATTCCAGCAACTGTGGTCCCCATACCAAAGCAACCACGCTACCCAAAATCAAAAAAGGGCCAAACGGAACTGTGTCCTTAATAGTTTTTCGTCTTAACGCAACCAATCCCAAGCTATAAACCGCCCCAAACAAAAACCCCAAAAAAATCGCCAGGATATTGTGCGGAAAGCCGTTAAACAAGCCAATCAGAAAAGCTAACTTTACATCTCCCTTGCCCATAGCCTGGCCATTTTTTATTTTAGTCAATGCCCAAAAAAATAACCCTATAAGCACAGAACTAATTACTGTATACGCAAGCTGCGTAAGCGGAACCAGCATTTGGTTTGCCCAAAAACCCGACTCTATTAAATACCTACCAAATTCAGTTTCCTGTAGTCCGGTATACGATTTATACATAAACCGCGCGTTATTAAAAACCAAAAACAGCAAAACAATCCCAATTGCCGGTAAAACCACACTATTAGGAATTAACCGGTATTTTGCGTCCGCAAGAAAAATTACGATATACGCGCTGGCAATCACCAATAAATATGCCAGCACCACCCACACATAATAGTTTGCGGTATTTTCAAACAAGTTCAAAAAGTAAGCTACGCCTACAAACGCAAACCCGGTAAGCAGTTCTGAGACCGGATACCACAGAGACAACTTATCTTTGCAATATCTGCATCTGCCTTTTGTGCTTAAAAATGAAAATAGGGGAATGAGGTCAATCGCTTTTAGCGGTTTTTTACATGAGTCACAACTTGACCGGCCAAAAAAAACTGATTTCCCATTTGCAGCCCTGTCGGCAATAACATTTAAAAAAGAACCGATAAATAATCCGCTGAGAAAAATGCCAAAATAAAATAGTATATTTATTGTGAGTACATCCATGAGCTCAAGTATAGCATGCGTAGTTCGGAAATTTATTCAGGGGCACTTGGAGGTGGGGTAGTGCTTATTAAATCGAGTCCGGGATCAGTACCTATTTCGTATGCGTCACCTTGATTCCCGCCGTCAGTAGTCATTTTCGGTGCGTTGTCTTCGGCTTCAAGTACAACCGTCAGTTCAAAAGTTTGATTTGTCGCATCAGCTTGGTAAGTAAACACCAAACCACCCGATGAGTCATTAATTGGGTCTATAGGCAAAGCGTTTAAATAACTTGCAAAGCCATCTGCCCCGACAACAGTAAATGTAACCCACCCCGTACCATCAACTGCAACTGACCCGGCTTCGCTATTACAATTAGAGTTACATTCCGTAAGTTCAATTTCTTCGTCGGCTAACGCAAGGTTTATTGCCCTCGCAATGGTATCTACTTCAGACAATCTGCGGGCATCTCTTGCTTCTCGCATTAGTTCACCCGGGTTTATTGCAAGAATTAATGCGCCTGCTAGTATAGAAATAATAGCGACTACTATTAATAGTTCAATGAGAGTAAATCCTGTGTTTTTGCTTTTTCCTAAGATCGCCATTTTTGTATTTTAATATTATTTTTAAGCAACTAACCCACAACAGGCACATCAGTTTATTATATTGTGCTTCTAAACTATAGCACAGCACACCACCAACACGCATCGTTTTAATAAAACCGTTTTAACTAACTAGTCATTATCCCCGGACTTATATCGCGCTCGTAATTTTGTAAATAGGTGTAATTATGGAAACTATCATTACACCAACCATTGCACCCAACATAATTAAAATCACCGGTTCCATTGCGGCAGACAATCCGGCTATTGCGTGTTCGGTTTCTTTAGAAAAAAATTCAGCCAGTTTTTCGAGCACTTCATCTAATCGACCTGTTTCTTCACCTGTGGCAACCATACTGCCTAAAATCGGTGGAAAATGAGGATCACTTTTTAAATACCCCGAAAGTGAACCGCCTTTTTCGATTCGGTCCGCAGCAGCAAGCGCACCGTCTTTTAACATTTTCGCAGACACAACATCACTTACTATATGTAATGCCTCCACAATAGGAACAGCCGAGGTCAAAAGTAAAGATAAGGTTCTGGTAAATTCCGTTAATTCTTTTTTTCTATTTAATGGGCCGAAAATTGGAATCTTAAATAAATATCTGGCCCTAATGTTCATAAACTGTTCCGACTTTAAAAAGTATCTTAAGCCAAAAAATCCAAGTATGGCTATAATAAACAACAGCCATAAATTATTAACCCAAAAATCAGATACAGTAATCATAAATTGTGTAACTGCAGGCAACTCAACATCAAGGCTTTCGTACATATCCGCAAGTTTTGGCACAACAAACACCATCAAAATTACAAATACACCTGCCATTGCCATAAGCACTATAACAGGATAAATCATTGCACCTTTAATTTTTGCCCGCAACTCACGTTCTTCTTCCATTGTTTTTGCTAATCTGCTTAAAATCTCGTCAAGCTTACCTGACGCTTCACCGGCCTCTACTAACGCCTGATAGGTAGGGGAAAAGACTTCCGGATATTTACTGAATGCATTAGCTAATGACGATCCACCTTCTACATTTCGTAAAATATCACCTAAGATAATCTTGAATTTAGCATTAGTAGATTGCTCCGTTAAAATGTTTAATATTTTTGAGACGGGGAGGCCTGCCGAAACCATAGTAGAGAATTGTCTGGTAAAAGATACCACTTCATTAAACGGAACACCGCGAAAATTAAATGACCCACTTAGAAAATTTGATGATTTTTTTTCAAGGGAAACAACGTAATAACCCTCGTTTTTTAAAACTTCTACCGCGCTTTCTTTTGTCCGTGCATCGACAGTGCCAATCCGGCGGGCTCCTCTATTATCCATTGCTACATATTTATATTCGGCCATACTGTTTTTTTGTTATCAGCTACTCACTGTTACTTTTACTTTCCGACTATTTTTTAATCAACTTTCTAAGCAATTCCGGGTTTGTGGCATACCTCATTGCTTCATCGGCTTCCACATCTCCTTTTTCAACTAACAAGGCTAAACTTGATTCTAAAGACATCATGCCAAAATTGGCGCTTGTCGCTATGACGTTATCAAGCTGATATGATTTACCTTCTCGAATCAAACTGCGTACCGCATCGGTTGCAAGTAATAACTCTATCGCAGGAATTGCTCCCTGTGTCTGAGAACTTAATAACCTTTGCGACACAATAGCTTCTAGCGCTTGCGCAAACTGTTGTCTAATTTGAATTTGCTTTACCTCCGGAAACGAGCTAATTATTCTGTCTACACTTTGCCCCGCAGAATTAGTATGTAATGTTGCAAAAACCAAGTGACCGGTTTCCGCAATAGTTAATGTTGACTGAATCGTTTCAGTATCACGCATCTCACCAATAAATACTATATTCGGATCTTGTCTAAGTACCGCTCGTAATGCCGCATCCCATGAATGGGTATCCAAATACATTTCACGTTGTTCCACAAGAGACTTCTTATTCGTAAAAATATACTCGATCGGGTCTTCAACCGTAATAATATGTTCGGCACGGGTCTCGTTAATGACATCAATCATTGACGCAATTGTTGTAGATTTTCCATGACCTGTTGGACCTACCACAAGTATCAGTCCTTGTTTTAATTCTGTTAACCGTGCAAGAATTGGCGGTAAGTTCAAACTGTCCAACCTTGGAATAATCATTGGGATTACTCTTAATGCAACAGACGGATAGCCTTTTTGATAAAATGCGTTTACCCTAAATCGAGCCTTATTTCCCAATGCAACCGAAAAATCCACTTCTTTGTTTACTTCCAGAATATTCTTTTGTTCTTCAGTTAATACTTTAGTCAGAAAAAACTGTATGTCTTCCACGGAAAGCGGTTGATTATCTTTCATCTGAGACAAAACAGTATTAACTCTAACAATCGGTGGTAATCCTACCGACAAGTGCAAGTCAGATGCGTTTAAGTTTAAAACCCCTTCTAATAATTGTGCTACGTTTAATGCCATAATTCCTTTCTAAAATTAACTCTTCATTAGCTTGGCGCTAGCTAGTTAGTAACATATTAGCCTTTAGCTACCCTCATAACTTCCTCTAAAGTAGTAGCTCCTTCAACGACTCTCAAATACCCATCTTGTATCAAGGTTATCATACCTTGAGAAATAGCTGTTTCCGCAAGTGAACTTTCGGGTGCGTTTTCCAAGGTAAGATGCGCGATTTCGTTCGTCATTTCCATAACTTCAAATATACCTATACGCCCTTTGTAACCGGTACTGTTGCATTTATCACATCCCTTACCTCTTGCCAGTTTAAGCGGTTTTCCACTCTGCACTTTTTTCATACATTCAGTGATGTCTTTGTCTTTATTTTTTAAAATGCGCTCATTGTCCATATTTTCCAGAGCTTGTTTAATTGCGTCTTCTGCTTCTTTTGGAGCTTCATACTCTTCTTTACAATCCGAACATACTTTTCTTACAAGCCGTTGTGCAAGTACAGCGTTTACCGTAGAGGCCAATAAAAAGTTTTCAACACCCATATCCAACATTCTAGGAAGTGCACCCGCAGCCGAGTTTGTGTGTAGGGTAGAAAGCACCATGTGACCGGTAAGCGCAGCGTGTACAGCAAGTTCAGCGGTTTCCTCGTCACGAATCTCACCAACCATGATAATGTTCGGGTCTTGTCTTAAAAACGCGCGCAAACCTGTCGCAAAGGTTAATCCCGCCTGAGTGTTAACCTGCACATGTGTTACGCCGGGAACTCTAATTTCAACCGGATCTTCAATAGACACAATATTTACTTTCACTGTGTTTAGTTTTGCCAATGCCGTAGCATTAGTAACCGTTTTACCGGAACCTGTAGGCCCTGTAACAAGCACCATACCTACGGGCCGCAAAATTGCTTCTTCAAAATTCTTTAGTGATAACCCACGTAAACCTAAATCTTTAAAGGTAAAAACATTGCCTTCTTCTTTTAACAACCTGATAACCACTTTTTCTCCAAAGACGGTGGGTAGGGTAGAGATACGCAAATCTGTACCTGTTTTGCCAACCTGTACTTTAAACCGGCCGTCAAGCGGAATTCTTTTTTCGTCAATTTTCATGTTCCCCAAGATTTTTATTCTCGCGACAATAGAATCATGCATTTGTTTCGGAAATGTTCTTTTTTCTTGTAAAACACCGTCAACCCTATATCTAAGCCTGGTATCAGTTTCACGCGGTTCAATGTGTACGTCAGATGCACCGATTTTTACGGCTGTTTCTAAAATCATGCCTACGATTCTGGCGATAGGCGCATCTCTTATGGTTTGGTCTCCGGCCTTACCAATATCTTCACCCGTATCTAATTTTACGGTGTTCTGCGAAATTTCCTCCATGGCGGCGCTAATTTCTTCAGAAATGGCCTTGCCCTGTTGTTCACCTAAAACTTGTTCAACCTCCTTTATGGTTGAGACAAAAGGTTTTACTGTATACCCGGATTTTCTTTCAATAAATTCGATGGTTTGCAAATCAAGCGGATCTACCATGGCCACAGATAACGTATCGTCAGTCAGCTCAAAAGGCACAACTTGATAGCGCTTTTCGACCGCAACCGGAATTAAGTCCAAAATGTTAGGATCGATCTTTAGTTGAGATAGATTTACATAGTCAACACCGTACACATCACCAAATGCCTTCACAAAATCCTCATTTGAAACATATCCGCGCTCTTTAATAATTTTTTGGGTGGCTTTGCCTGTATTTACATGTTCAAACTTGATTGCAGATAGCTGATCGTCATTAATTAGACCGCGCTCGTGTAAGACATCTTCTATTCCTTTGTTTATGCTTAAGTTATCCATGGGCAGTACTCACTAAATTCTACACTATAAATTGTATAATGGATGTATGAAAGGTTCAATACTAATTTACGGAGGTACAACCGCTCTTAGGCATGCGCGGGTTTCCACACTATTAACTAACCTAGAGTTAACAGCTGATGAAGTCAATCCTGATATGTTAGTTATTACGCCTGAAGGGGTAAGTAATACTATAAGTATAGATAAAATCCGTGAACTGATTAAATATATTGGTCAATTACCCTATATTAATCGTAATAAGTGCGTGATCATTAATTCTGCTGATCGCTTAACGACCCAGGCACAGAATGCTTTGCTGAAGACATTAGAAGAAACCCCTAGTTATGCAACTATTATCCTGGAAACGAAAAACTTGAAGGCGCTATTACCAACTGTAGTTTCACGGTGCCAAAAAATAAATGCGGCGGAAACTAGCCAAAGTAGGGAAGGTGTTGATGGTACAGAACTTGGTGCTGGACATGCGCGTGCAAATTCATATACGGATTCTACGGATGCTTATGCAAATTCTATTTCAGAGTCTCAACTTGCTAAAATGCTTAGTATGACTCTGGGTCAAAGACTAAGTTATGCTGCCGAACTCGCAAAAGAGGAATCTGAGGCACTAAGTGAATTGCTAGATACAATGGTACGCGACTTGCAACAGCAAATTGCAAGAAATATTGTGGTAGAAAAGGCACAGCAGGCAGCTAACGCACACAACGCACACCTCATACTGCAAGTTAAAAATGACCTGGAAAATACAAATATCAATACTAAACTTGCATTAGAATATTTGGTCTTAAATTTAAAATAAACGCTGTATTAAAGGTATTAACTGCCTATTGAAACACCCTGCCTTATCATATAAAATAGATGGGCTATGGCGAAAACTCCTGAAACAAAAGCGAAAAAGAAAGCACTAGACGCAGATTACGGTGCGGATCAGATTCAAGTGTTGGAAGGGCTTGAACCGGTAAGGAAAAGGCCGGGTATGTATATTGGGTCGACCGGTAGGGAAGGGCTTCATCATTTAATCACTGAAATAGTAAATAACTCGATGGACGAAGCCATCGCAGGTATTGCTGATCACATAAAATTAGTTTTTTATAAAGACGGTTCCGCAGCCATCTACGATAACGGGCGGGGAATTCCGTTCGGGGTTAAAAAGGGTTATCAGGTGTCCGCGCTTGAGCTTGCGTTTACTAAATTACATGCCGGGGGTAAATTTGGCGGTGAGGGGTCAGGTTACAAAGTATCAAGCGGATTGCACGGAGTAGGTGCCTCGGTAGTTAACGCCTTGTCAGAATGGTGCAGGGTTGTGGTAAAACGGGGAGATGAGATCGTAATTCAAGAATATGCTGACGGCGGTAAGGTTTTAAGACCTGTTGACCCTCTAGATCCGAAAAAACCTGTTTCCAAAATAAAAGGGGCAGATTGGGGACTTGATGTAAACTGGTTAGCTGACTCAGGCTCAATAGTACAGTTTAAACCTGATAAAACAATTTTCGAAACAACGGATTTTGCACTGGGATTTTTTATTACCCAATTACGGGAGTACGCTTACCTAACAGCTAAAATTAAATTTGAAATCGAAGATCAAAGAACTGATCAAAGCTACACATTTTATTTTGAGGACGGCATAAAATCTTATACTCAAGCTCTGAATCGCAACAAAAAGCCACTACACGATAAAATTTATTACACCCAAAAGGAACTTGAAAACGTAAATGTTGAGGTCGCCATGCAGTATAACGATTCATATGTGGAAAACGTACTAACTTTTGCAAACCACATTAAAACCATTGAAGGCGGTACTCACTTAACCGGTTTCCGCTCTGCGTTAACCAGAGTTATAAACGACTACGCGCGAAATAACAGCTATCTAAAAGAAAAAGACCCTAATTTATCCGGAGATGATATTAAAGAAGGCTTAACCGCAATAATTTCTGTAAACCTAGATAACGACAAACTACAATTTGAAGGGCAAACCAAAGGTAAACTGGGTAATTCTAATGTTAGAACAATTGTAGAAACGGTTGTGCGTGAAAGCCTTGAGCAGTTTTTAGAAGAAAATCCGCGTGACGCGCAGGCAATGATAGCTAAAAACGTATTAGCATTAAAAGCCCGAATCGCGGCAAAAGCTGCCCGCGACACCGTAATTAGAAAAAGTGCAATGGATGGCGGGGGATTGTTACCCGGCAAACTAGCCGACTGTAGTACCAAAGATCCAAAAACAACAGAATTATTTATTGTTGAAGGAGATTCCGCAGGCGGACCGGCAAAACAAGGTAGAGACCGCGAAACTCAGGCTATCTTACCGTTGTTTGGCAAGGTTTTGAACACAGAACGAGCACGACTCGATAGAATAGTAAACGACCCTAAACTAAAAGATTTAATAATTGCGGCGGGTACCGGGATTGGAGATACTTACGACCCCGACAAACTTAGATACAACAAATTGATTATTATGGCTGACGCGGATGTCGATGGGTATCACATTGCCACACTGTATTTAACCTTTTTCTATAGACATATGAAAGAATTGGTTGAAGACGGGCATGTATACGTTGCAGTCCCGCCATTATACAAAGCCACCTGGGGCAAAGAAAAAAGGTATCTTACAGATGAAGCCGCGCTTGAGGCATTCAAAAAAACTCCCGAAAGCAAAAAAGCTTTAATTCAAAGATTTAAAGGGCTTGGTGAAATGAACGACGACGAATTATGGGAAACGACTATGAACCCTGAAACCAGGCGCTTAAATTTAATAACTATTGAAGATGCGGCATTGGCTGACCAGGTTTTTAGTACGTTAATGGGCGACGAGGTTGCGCCCCGCAAAAAATATATAATGACTCACGCAAAAGACGCGGAGGTTGATCAGTAAACACATTATTGTTGGGTGTTTTTTCCTAAAAACTATAGAAAACCCGAAAGTCCACGTATATAATAATATAGTGCGAAAATATCTTGCCATTTTTAAAGCCGGACTCTCAAATACGTTGATTTACAGATCAGAAATGGTTGGTAATCTTATTTTGGAGCTAATGTTTGCATCAAGTATCGTTTTCTTATGGCTTTCAGTTTATGACGTCAATGACACAATAGGCGGGTACACGTTAAATCAAACCATTTTTTACTATCTGCTTGTCCCTTTTGTTGGCTTTATCATCCATACCAACGTTTCGTACGTAATTGGGTACGATATTAGGCATGGAAAATTGTCCGGGTACTTGGTAAAACCATATAAAATATGGGCCGGAGCATTTGCCAGCGCTGTTGCCCAAAAAATTAATTTTCTTGCCATGACCTTGCCACTATACATGATAGCTTTGGTACTCTACATTGTATTAACAAAAGATACTGCCTTAGGTCTTGCAAATATAGCTGTTGCTTTTCTTATTACTGTTCTGGCATTCATTCTCCATTTTACAATCGATATCGCCCTTGCATGGCTTGCTTTCTGGTATGATGACGTTTGGGCATTTTCACACTTTAAAGATATTCTATTTGCTGTTTTTGGCGGGGTTATGTTTCCATTTAGTTTTTTACCCACTAACGTTAGAGTAATTTTTGAACTTTTGCCGTTTAAATACATGTTTTACGTCCCAATTAGCTACCTGCAAGGCACGAGGAGTTTTAACTTGTTGATAATAGATATTGCGGGTATTTTTATATGGAGCGTTGTGTTTGCCATATTTGCATATATCTTATGGGTAAAGGGAATCAAGAAGTATGAAGCATTTGGAAATTGAGTTACCAAATTGTAAATTATTAGTAACGATCTTGGCAATTATTTTAAGTTACGTGAATAAATCTAAGTCGATATGTTTAAAACACTAAAAAAGTACATCAACATATACAAAATCATGCTCAAATACAGCTTAATTGAGGAAACCGCATACGCAACTCATTTTATTACACAGGTGGTTGTGGAAGTGGGTTACGCATTAATATTAATTGTATTTTTTCAGGTTATTTACTCAAACGTTTCCGAAATAGCAGGGTGGAGTTATTATCAAATACTGTTTCTAACCGGCTTAACGATTGTTGCTTCAGAACTGTTTCTTGGTGCGGTGCATATTTTTAACCTAAGAGCGTTGCCGGAAAAAATAGTCAACGGTGATGTCGATTTTGTGCTGCTAAAACCTTATAGTTCCTTATTTAATCTTAGTTTGGGCCATCCTTATCCAGTAAGTTTTATCTCTGCCATACCCGGTCTGTTTCTAATGCTATACGCGCTTATTAATCTAGGTCTGGTACCAAAGTTAAGTGATATTGTTGCCGGGGGTGCTATTTTTATTGGCGGCTTCATCATCGCTTATTCGATGTCTGTAATATTTGCGTCTCTTACGTTTGTATTTATCAACGGGAGAAGTATTGCCAAAATTGGCGATCACATCGTTGGTGATTACGGCAGCTTTCCGCACACAATATACAGGGGCGGAGTTAGGTTTCTTTTTTTCTTTATTATACCTGTGGTTTTTATCTCAAGTGTACCTGCGGCAACAATTTTAACCGGACTTGAAGTGAAAAATTTAATTTATGCATATGCATTATCAACGTTGTTCCTTTTTATAGCTGTTAAGGTATGGAACTATATGATTAAGTTTTATAGTAGTGCGAGCAGTTAATAATTATAAAAATGGCTTTTAATATATTAGTTTTCGCAAGAACCCAAATTAAAAAATATTTATACTGTGCGAAAATGTCACTTCAGTATCTAGCTGCATACCCGAATAAATTCTATGTGCTATCCGTGAGCGAAGTATTCACATTAACAATATTTTATTTTTTATGGAAAGGACTTTATGGGGAAAATAACTTAGTTATGGGTTTTACATTCACTGCGTTAATTACATACTACTCAATTTCGCTCGCAACAAAAGAGTTAACTAAAAGTAGCATTATGTCGGCAATAACTGCAAGAAGCGTACAGCAGGGAACATTATCAGGCTACTTGTTACAACCAATTAGCTTTGGCATAAAGCAATTTTTCGAAATTTACACAGCGCGCGTAGTTGCCGTTGTAATTCCCATTACGGTAATTATCCTTCTCCCATATTTTGTTGAAGGTATTCTTGAAAAACCGGTAAATTTGGCTTATTTTACTTTGTCTTTAGGCTTTGCCACCGTATTAACTTTTTTAATATACTCACTAATAGGCTGCGCTGCCTTCTGGACTACAACTATCTGGGGCATTAATTCCATAGTTGCGCGTATGATTAGAATTTTATCAGGAGGGCTAATTCCACTTACTTTTTTCCCACTTTGGTTTCAAGAAATCAGTAAATTTCTGCCGTTTCAATATACTGTGTACGTTCCAACATCTATTTATGTGGGCACTGTTTCCGGTACCGAAATGGTCAGGCTTATAGTAATTCAATTTGTATGGATTTTATTTTTAATACTGATTAGGCAATTAGTTTGGCGAAAAGCGCTAATAAAGTATGATGCTGTTGGTAATTAAAAAATATCTTAGATATTACGTAAATTTGAATAAAATCTTTTTCATGCAGGCGGGGGAGTATCGTGCAGATTTTTTTATGGTGACCCTTGCTTCTTTTGGCTTTAACATAGTGTCATTAGTATTTCTAAATGTAATATTTGCCAATTTTGATGCTATTGGAAATTGGAGCAAGTATCAAATTCTTGCGTTATACGCGGTTGGGCAGATGGTTTACTACACATTTTATATGCTTTTTGGTGGGGTGGACGATTTGGGCGACATTATTAAGGATGGCGGCTTAGACCAATATTTACTAAGACCGATAAGTTCGGTGTTTACAATCATTTTTAGTTTTTTTGGATATATAACTGTACTGCCTTCTTTTTTACTGGCAACGACAGTATACGCTTACGCGATAGCAAAATTGGAAATACCTATTGTAGAAGGGCTAGTGTTTATTTTGCCTTTTGTTGTCCTGGGAAGCGTATTACTACTATTAGTAAGTATAGCGATAGAAACTATGGCTTTTTGGTATTCGGATGTGTGGGAAATAAAAAAGCTTTTCGGCCGGCTTTATGAGGGTAGTGAGTATCCGCTTGAAATCTACCCTAAAGGATTGCAGGTTGTATTTTTAACACTAATGCCAACAGCACTTATGTCCTATATTCCAATGTACTTTATGTTTTTTGGGTTCAATAAAACGTACTTCACTTTTTATATATGTACATATTTAACAATTATTGTACTTGCGCAGGTTTTGTGGAAAAAAGGCAAAAAAAATTACTCTTCCGCCAGTTCATAATGTACAATAAAGTATGACGGAAAGGGCATTTTATGGCAAACTCAACAGAAAAAACAGCAATAAAAGTTAAAACTTTAGGAAAAACTTTTAAAATTCATAAGAAACAACCCGGTTTAAAAGGCAGTTTAAAGGCATTAGTTAAAAGAGAATATAAAAACGTCGCCGCAGTAAAAGATATTTCATTTGAAATACAACAGGGGGAGCTGGTAGGTTTTATTGGGCCAAACGGGGCGGGGAAGACAACCACACTAAAAATGTTAAGTGGTTTGCTGTATCCAACTGCCGGAACAGCGAAAGTGTTAGGTTATACGCCATATCTTAGGAAAAGCGACTTCCTCAAACAAATTAGCTTAGTTATGGGCCAAAAAAATCAGTTGTGGTGGGATTTACCTGCAATTGAAACATTTAATCTTAACAAAGAAATATATGAAGTTCCCGATAAACAATATAAACAAACAATTGACGAATTAATAGAGATGCTTGATGTCAAAGATATTATCCATCAACAGGTCAGAAAACTTAGTCTCGGACAGCGCATGAAGTGTGAGCTGATCGCCGCGCTTGTTCACACACCTAAAGTATTATTTTTGGACGAACCGACAATTGGACTTGACGTTGTTATGCAAAAGAAAGTGAGAGAATTTATCTTAGAATACAATAACCGGCATAACGCTACGGTAATACTAACATCACACTATATGGACGATGTGAAAGAAATTTGCGACAGGGTAATAGTTATAAATGAGGGCGAGTTGATGTTTGATGGAGATTTGGAAGAGTTAATAACCCAGTTTGCTGATTATAAAATATTAATACCGGTTTTTAATAAAGCGGTAACCAGGGAAGAGCTTGAAAAAATAGGTGAATTAGCTGAATTCACTCCAACCAAGGCCGTGATACGTGTACCAAGAACTATGGTTTCACATACCGCGTCGGAGTTATTAAAGAAATTTGATATTGATGACCTGGATATTAATGAGCCTAAGCTTGAAGATATAATTAGGGAAGTATTTGAAACAGGAAAGAGTAACCAGGTACAATCGGTCATCTGATTTTGTTGCTAACTGGTATACTTAACATAAAGCAATAAAAACTAGCATGAACGCAAAAACAAAACTGCCAAAATCTAAATCTACAAAGTATTCGGGTTTTACTTTAATAGAAATTCTGCTTGTAACTATAATAATTGGAATTCTTGCCGGAGTAATGATTGGGGTCATTAATTACGACGAGTTTTTAGGGGCAAGTCGGGATTCCAGGAGATTAGCAAATATGAACAATTTACAAACTGCAATGATCGGTGCGATTGCGCGAAACAAAATTCTGCTTACTGACACCGCCGGCTGCGCTTCATGCGATAGTATATCCGGAACGACTGCTGTAGACGGTACGGGGTGGATTCAGTTTGATAACATAAGTGGAAACGGTCTTAGCGATTATGTACAGGCGCTACCCCTAGACCCGCAAAATTCCGGTAATCTGATGTTTTCATATGCGTCTGACGGCACGGATTTTGAACTGAATGTTGTACTGGAATCTGACAGATACGGCAATTTAGCAGGTACAGACGGGGGCAACGATGATACTGTGTATGAGAAAGGGTGGAATTTAGAGCTTATTAGCCCATAGACTTTAAGTAGCAACTGCCTTCCCATATGTGGTAGAATTTTCGGCATGAACATCTTTCCAGCGCATTCGACGGCATACACATCTTTATAATTGGACACAAATCTCCGGATTTAGATACCGTGGCATCTACCGTTGTATATGCGGAATATCTTCAAAAGTTGGGAAAATATGCTGATTACAAATTAATACCTGTTACAGCTGGGGAAGCAAACAAGGAAACGGTTTTTGCGTTTGAAAAAGCCGATGTGCAGGTACCTAAGGCATTAGAAGCGTACGACATACACAGTGACGATAAATTTATACTGGTTGATCATAATGAACTTGCGCAGCTGCATGATTTGGTACTCCAGGATAATATCATGGAAATTGTAGACCATCACAAAGTTAACATGAACTTTTCACACTTGTTGCATATAAACATTAAGCCGTTGGGGTCAACCTGCACTATTATCTACCAAGAGTTCAAAACTGCAGGCATAGAGCCTTCGGATGGGGTTGCAAAACTGATGTTATTGGCAATATTGTCCGATACTCAGGGGTTGAAATCAAAATTAACAACTGAACTAGACACAAAATTTGCGGAGGAAATTGCCGATAAGTTAGCATTTGATATGGACGAAATAACTATCGAATTATTTAAGGCAAAATCGGACATTACTGGACTCAGTGCGATGCAAATTGCAACAAAGGATTATAAAATCTTTGAATTTGGAGATAAAAAAGTCTTTATTAACCAGGCTGAAACAGTAGAACCTCAGAAAGTGGTTGACCTTAAGGCTGAGTTGGTTAGCGCACTTAAAGAGATAAAAACAAAATTTAAGGCAGATCAAACGTATTTGGTAGTTACTGACATCATAAACCTGACTTCGCAGGTAATTTATGACACAGAAGCAGAAAAAGAAATTGCCGAAAAAGCATTTGAGACCGTTGGGCAGGACAATATTGCTGATATTGGAGCACGCACAAGCAGAAAAAAGGATATTGCACCATTTATAGAAAAAGCTCTTATTTAGATTTGGATTTATTAGGAAAACGCTTTAAATACAGACAAAAAAAGCATTGAAACGCTAAACCAAACCTGATATTATTACTTAGCTATGGCAGATATTAAGCAAGATGACGAAATCACTGATATAACAGACGATTCTGATACTGACGACTACTTGGATTCTTATGATGCAAAAGACGATGAAAATGATAATGACGGTGGTGCCAGTCCGCCTAGAAAACGCGACCGGCTTCCTCGTGAAAAAAATACAGATCCCAATATTTTTGAAGTAAATATTGCCCATACCATGCAAAAAGCGTATCTGGACTACGCAATGAGTGTCATTGTGTCCAGAGCGTTACCTGATGTGCGAGATGGGCTAAAACCGGTACAAAGAAGGATTATTTATGCAATGCAGGAAAGAAATATGACTCATACCGGCAAATTCCATAAATCGGCAACGGTCGTCGGAAATGTTATAGGTATGTACCACCCGCACGGCGATACTTCGGTATATGATGCCATGGTTAGAATGGGACAGGATTTTACGTTGAGATACCGGTTAATCTGGCCACAGGGAAATTTCGGAAGTATTGATGGCGATCCGCCCGGACATATGCGATATACAGAGGCTAAACTGCAAAAAATTGCGGAAGAGCTTTACAAGGACATCGAATCTGAAACCGTACCTTTTGTGCTTAACGACTTACAAAATATGGAACCGGTCTATTTACCGTCGTTACTTCCAAACTTATTATTGAACGGGGCATCGGGTATTGCGGTCGGAATGGCAACAAATATCCCGCCACACAACTTAAATGAAATAGTAGACGGCATAAATTACATGATCGAACATGCTGAAACTATAGGTGAGGCACCTACGGCTAAAGATAAGGTGGCTGTTGACGCCGGTACAGGCGAAAAATACGAGGTTTTGACTTCCAAAATCGCTTTTTCATCAGTGGCAACTGTAGAAGATTTAATTGAATTTATCAAAGGACCTGATTTCCCTACCGGCGGGACGATTTACGACCAAAAGGAAATGATGCAGATGTACGCGACGGGAAAGGGTAGGGTAGTAACACGGGCAAAAATGGACACTGAAGAGATGAAAGGCGGAAAAACACGCATAGTTGTGACGGAAATTCCTTATCAGGTAAACAAAGCGACATTAGTGGCAAAAATAGCCGATTTAGCAAAAAACAGAAAAATAGAAGGAATTGCCGACCTGCGGGATGAATCAAGTAGAGCAGGCATGCGGATAGTAATTGAGTTAAAACGCGATGCAATAGTAAAAAAGACACAAAACCGACTGTATAAATTTACTCCACTCCAAAGTACGTTTAATACAAATATGGTTGCGTTAATTAACGGTGAGCCAAAACTCATGACATTAAAAATGATTTTGGAGGAATTTATCAAGCACAGACAGGAAATAGTCGTAAAACGAACACTTTTCTTTTTAAAAAAAGCGAAGATGCGAGAACATATTTTACTCGGGCTAAAAATCGCGTTAGACAACCTTGATGAGGTTATTAAGCTGATTAGAGCAAGTAAAGACGCTGAAAGTGCTAAAGAAGGTTTAATGAAGAAATTTAAGCTATCTGAACTGCAAGCGCAAGCAATTTTAGATATGCAATTAAGAAAACTGGCCGCACTGGAAAGACAAAAAATAGAAGACGAACTTAAAGAAATTATGCAGACAATCAAGGATTTTGAACAATTGCTGGCATCACCAGAAAAAATTATCAAAACTATTCAAAAAGAGCTCATGGATTTGAAAAAACTGTACGGAGACGAAAGAAAAACAAAGGTAATTAAAGGAAAACTCGGTGAAATTGTTGAGACCGACTTAATTGTAGACGAAAAATGCATTGTTACCATTTCTAAAGACGGTTATGTAAAAAGGTTAAAAGAAGACACATATAAAAAACAGGGACGTGGCGGGAAAGGCGTAATTGGAGCTGAACTAAAGGAAGAAGACGTAGTTGATACCATAAAAACGTGTGACACTCATGATTACGCGCTGTTTTTTACTAACAAGGGAAAGGTCTACAAGTTGAGAGTGTGGGAAATACCTGAAGCGACCAAAAGAGCAAAAGGAACAGCCATGGTAAACTTCCTGAATATTGGGCAAAATGAGCATGTTGAAGCCTTTTTGGTCATAGATTCGGACACAATGGAAAATGCTAACGGGTATATAGCCTTCGGAACCGAACTGGGATTGGTTAAAAAGACCGCAATGGAAGATTTTAGAAACATTAGATCAAGTGGAATCATGGCTATCAAAATAAACGAAGGTGATAATCTGATTTGGGTAAATTACACAAGCGGCGATGACGATATTATGCTTATTACTTCAGAAGGGCAGTCTATTAGATTTCATGAGAAAGACGTCAGAACCATGGGCAGGTCGGCGGCAGGTGTTAAGGGGGTTAATCTGTCTAAAAAAGCGGATAAGGCTGTAGGTATGGTTGTTATTCCGAAAATGAGTAAGGATTACAACCTATTAGTAGTTTCTGAGCGCGGTTATGGAAAAAAGACAGCTTTTGATGAATACAAAGTACAAAACAGAGGTGGCTCCGGTATTCTAACTTATAAAGTAACCGAAAAGACCGGAACATTGGTTGCCGGTAGGATAGTACAAACAGATGCAGTTGCGGACCTATTAATAGCCACACAATCGGGTAAATTTATTAGATTAGACCACAACCAAGTTTCTACACTGGGTAGGGCAACTCAAGGTGTAAAACTAATTGACTTAACTACACGGGATAAAGTAACTTCAGTAGAAGTTTTGGAAGACGATCATGAAGAAGAAGAGGTTGATACAACGCAAAATAAGAAAACGCAGTCAGATAAATCAGATAAAAGCGAGAGCTAGTACATGATGACTACATAGCATAAGTATTGTTCAAACATGGGTTAGTGTACATAGCAAACGTATATCTGCCGGCAGCTTGATTCATAATGAAATTACTCACATTCGAGAAAAAGCTTTGGGAACAAGGAATAGAATACGTAGCAGGTGTGGATGAAGCGGGCAGGGGACCACTTGCAGGCCCACTAGTCGTCGCGGCAGTTATCTTTAACCCCGAAAGTTTTGCTGAAAATTTCAAAATTAAGTCAAATTTTTATCACATTAAGGACTCTAAACAACTAGGGGTGAAAAAACGCCAAGAGTTATATGATTTTATAATTGGTGAGTCAATAACTTACTCAATTGTTGAAATCGATGACACAAAAATAGACGGTATAGGATTGGCAGGCGCAACCCAGTTAGGATTTAAAAAAGCAGTGGACAACTTAAAAATAAAACCGCAGCACATATTGACAGATTATTTCGCGATTAAATCCGTAGAGCATAGTAGGCAAACTAACATTATCAGGGGAGACCAACTTAGCACTTCAATAGCGGGAGCGTCAATTTTGGCAAAAGTGTACAGAGATAGAGTAATGCTTAAAATGCATGACTTATATCCACAATACGGGTTTAATACACACAAAGGGTACGGTACTAAGCTGCACAGGGAAGCACTGGAAAAATACGGACCGTGTGCAATTCATAGAAAAAGCTTTAGACTATTATAAAAAACCTGCTAGAATGGTGATAAAAACCTATACAAAGTAGTAGTACATAAAGTAGCAATGCCAAGATCATTTATCCAAACAGACCCTAAACGTATAAACAAAATAACCGGTGTAAAAACTGAATCACATATACTTGAGATTGCAACAACAAATAAAAACAAGCTCGCTGAATTTCAAATATTATTACCTGAATACGAAGTTGTGGGTGTTAGCTTGGACATTGATGAGGTTCAGTCAACCAACCCCGAAGAAGTTGCAGCTAAAAAGGCTATTACGGCATTTGAAAAAAATGGAAACAATCCGATTTTAGTCGAAGACAGTTCATTTGACATTAAGGGACTTTCAGACAGACCGGGACCCTTAACTGATTTTTTTACCAGCGACCCTGCAATGAGGAAAAAAATATGTGAAAAGTGGCTCGTTGGTGAAAGTAGAGAAGCAACTGCACGGGCAATATTAGCTGTTTATGACGGTGAGGAAGTATTTACATTTGTTGGTGAAACGCATGGGATAATTGCCGACTCTCCCCGAGGAACCAATGATTTCGGGTACGGCGATATGTTTATTCCCAACGGTCAAAAAGGCAAAGTACAAAAAACTTTTGCCGAAATGGAACTTACGGAAAAAAATAAGTATTCAATGCGCAAAAAAGCCGTTGACGCATTTATAAAAAGCAAGATTCAGCTTGGCTCATATACTTTTGAATTACCCGAACCGTTTGCGTCGGAATTAAAACGAGTTCAGGCAAACAAACTAAATAAAAACAAATATGCAGTAAAATTTGCATACACACTCGAAGCTGTAGCAGGTAATAAGCCAAATACACAATTTACAGCAGAGTATTATAAACCGATTAAGAAAATAGAAACGGACTTTTATGATAGGTACAAGCTTGATGAGGAGTCGGCGAGTATTGGCCTTGTAGTAACTGATATTGATAAATTTAATGTTAAATTGGCAAAAAACGGTGAACCAATAATTTGGCAAATGGGACCTGAAAGGAGAAGCTTAGCACTAGCTCAACGAGCCGAATATTTTATAAACAATACAGACGAAAAAGTAATTGAACTCATAAAACGGATTGAAAAAGGTGAGTTTATAGCTGAAAGGTCTAACAGAAGACATCCGGCAATTGAAACGTTAATGCAAATCGACTTTAGTGATACTTCATATTATGCCAGAGCTATTAAGGAACTGGGGTACAAAAAACAATCATCACCTAAAGAGGTTAGCAGAACTAAAAATGCGCGGTTTGGACTGTTTAACAAGGTAGGGAAGTACCCTAGATTAATGTTAGGTGTGGGATCCATGCCCGCGGTTTCATGTTGGAGCGATGTTATATTAACGGCAATAATAGGGCATATGCCTGTTTTTGTTGCCAGAAACAATATTTTCGCGGGTAACGGCGGGGAAAGAATAAAACTAATAAACCAAACTAAGAAAAAGCTGTCAGGACTTGGCTTTGGTGCACAAGAACTGGAAATGTACACCCGAAATATTGGAGCCGCGATTGGCTCAAATCCGCAGGAAGATGTTGAAAGAGCAAGAAGATTGTACGGCGAAGCCGGTGTTAAGTTGTTTAGAGTATATACAATTAACAGTGATCCTAGAGTGGTCGAAACAGCAACTCAACTCAGAAAAGCGCTGGGAGACGAGATTGAGATATTTGTCGGACAAATAACCGATAAACATGCCGCGCTTGAACTTATGGAAAAAGCAAATGTGGACGCGTTAATTTTTGGGCATGGTGGAGGACGGCAGTGTACATCGGCAACAAACGGCATGGCATTAACTACAGTCGAAGAGATTTATGCTATGACAACTGATAGAACCTTTAACTCGGTGTCCTTGCTAGTTGAAGGCGGTATCGGCAGATCGGTCGGCGCACTTATGGTAATGGGAATTGACTGTATTTTGTATAACCAACAACTTACTCGAGGCACAATCGAAACCGGCGGGATTTTTTTGCAAAACAAAAACGGCAAGTTTGGACAGCCATATCATGGAAGTGCCAGCGCACCAACAATGATAATAGAAGCTGCAAACCCTAAACTGACGGATGTTAGATTAAATTTTTCGGGTAGGACTAAAGTGCCGGAAGGCAAGCCCGGATTTACAAAGTACTCGGAGAAAGCTAATTCTATGGCTTTTTGGATTGACGATTTTAAACACCAAATGGCAAGAACTATGGCTGATTTGGGAGTTGAAAACGTGAAAGAATTGCGGGAAGTTGTCGGTAGGTCAGACAAGGAAATACTAAGAATTGTCTCAAAAGAGGCGACAGATACATCACAGGCATATGGTGAAAAATAAACCCTCTTGAAAATAAACGTTATGTTGAAAAATCAATAGGAAAAGGCACATTGTAGCTGCCAAGCTATGTCAAGCAACAAAGTCACGAAACTAAGTACTAAGCTAGAAAACCGACGAAACTTGTTCCTTTTCTGCTGGCTCATCGGTAGAAAAGCCTTCATTTCCATCGTTAGATATCGCCTGCTTAACTGCCGTTAATTCCTTTACAGCATTTTTTTCTGTGTCTTTTGTTTCTTTTGCTGTACCCTCAAGATCCTTATGAAACCGATGATGTACATCCTTTAACTGCTGATTTGTGACATGTGTGTATATCTGTGTTGTAGAAACACTTGAATGCCCAAGTAATTCCTGAACACTTCTAATATCAGCGCCCTCACGTAGTAAACCGGTGGCAAAGCTGTGCCTGAGTGTATGCGGAGTAGCTTCTGTTGCTATGCCAGCACGCACAACATACTTTTTTACCAGCCTCTGCACGCTTCTTACCGACAGCCTTAACGACTCACCATCAAGATCATTTTCACCCATTTTCTTACCTGAATACCTGATAAACAACGGAATAAAAGGGTCTTTTCTAGTCGCTTGATACCGCTTTAGCCACTCTTTTGCTGACTCACTTAAATATACCGTCCGAACTTTCTTACCTTTTCCTACAACAGTAAACTCGCCAGAAGATAGACTGACATCGGCAACGTTAAGTGCAACCAATTCGCTAACTCTTAATCCTGTGCTAAAAAGCACTTCCAATATCGCGCGATCTCTGACGCCAGAGCGCCGATTTAAATTTTGCACACTAAATAGACGTTCTAGCTGGTCGCTATCAAGCACTTTGGGTATGCTAGGTTCCGGTTTTCCTAAGATAATTTTGTCAGGAGAAAGTGTGTCAAGCTCTTCCTCTACAACTAGATATTTTAGGAATGCTCTTAGTGCAACTAGAAATGTCTTTTGAGTTGATTTTTTGAGCTCTTCATTTGTTTTAAAACTTTTGCGCCGGTTGAGGTCAAGCCGATATTTTCTAACTAGCTCATAAGTTACATCGTCAACTGTAAGATCTTTTTTATTTAAATAGTCCTGCGCCCAGGAAATAAAATCATTTAAGTAAAAATCATACATTTTTATGGTATTTTGCGACAGGTTTTTTTCAATTTCGCAGTGTTCGAGATAATTTGTCAGATGGACGTGTAAGTCTTTGGTCATTACGTAAATTTTAACAGGTTTGCATGAGATTTGCGCAAATAGTGTATTAATAAACTTAGCTGTATATTGGTAATGGTATTCTGGACCACATATTTTAGAAAAACGTGCTACAAGCGATTGTATGAGCTTGCGCGGTTTTTTATTTTAGGTAAAACAAATAATTATGGCTTGATAGAAAAAATATGCTGTACGCCGCAATCTTAATTGGGATATAAGTTATGATTAGCACATTTATAGAACGTAAAAGAAAATGGTTAAGTTATACCAAGCGAGTAGGGAAGAGGTATGTCATAAACCACAGTTAGTTGTAATTACAAAAAAAATAGTACTGATTAGCGGGAAAAACTAGGGAAATGTGAAGTAAAATATTTCCCGACAATTGAGCGGGGAAACCGTAAAAAAAGTAAACACAAAAACACATGGGTGAGCGAGCATCTATAAAAATATCTTTACAAAAAAATAAATAATTAACTTAAGACCACAGAACGTAGAAGGGAAGCAACTTTCCTCAACATACGCAACGTCGTATAATGTATGTTTAACGACGTATAGGCTGTTATGTTATTACAGGCAACAAACAAAGCACTTACAACTTAATAAATAGGGGGTATAAGCAAGGAGTGCGCTAAGGTAAGTGTTTATTAATTTTTTATCCAGGCTATTTTTATTATATTTTTTATAATTTTATATATATAGTAGTTGTGGCTCAGCACTCCTGTAGAACATAAATATGTGCTGTGTAAGCACTTATCCACACAACCCCCTCCCCACCGGAGTATATGACAAATAATGATTGCCAATGTATGACAATATTCTCACACTTCCCTTTAATGTTGTTGTGACAGCATTTTGGAATGTTATTACAATTTTTGTTGTAATATAGTACTTATTAATTGAGTAAAGATATGCGACAATTCTACAATTTGTGGCAATTTATATATGGATATATATGACAATTGTACAGTTTGCTATGTTGTGAGGTGTTGGCAGTATACCCTATAGCATGATAATCCGAATGTTTTACGAACACTACTTCTCTACCTCTACTCCACCTTATGGATAGGTTTAAGGTTTAAAAAGCAATAAAAGCATAAAGAAAATACCGTTAATTACACCGTATTCGAATAATAGTCTACGTGTAATTTTATTCTTGTAATGCGCAACGATAAAAGCAAGTGCTGCCATTAAAAGTGCTGAGATAAACAGTGCTCTAAGAAAGGATTCTGATGGAACAAAAGACACACTAAGACCTGCCAAAAACACTAGAAAAGATAACAGGCTAGCGATCGCGAACTTCTCCCCTAGCGAAGTTCGCTTAATATCCGGGTCAAATGAGACTGCCCATATCATGTAAAAACATAATAAAAATGTGGAAATAGAGACAAGACCGTTTTGGACCAAAAAATTTGTCGGAATTTTATAAACACCTGAAAAATAAGGAATAGAGATCATGATTATCAAAATCTGAGCCCACGCAATTGCAGCGCTGTACAATGGAATTGGACTTCCCCGCTCCTCTGTCACCAAAAAAACGTTATTCACAATAAATAATATGTAATACAAAATACCCGTGCCAACAAATGCAATAGCACGAAATAACGGTCCTAAATTAGGAAAATAGTAATACGATATGAGCACCCCAATAATTAAATGGACGAGTAATATTAGTAAAAAAGCATAAGATGATGTTTTGGACTTAATTAAAAATTCAGCGGCAAGAAGTCCAACTAATGCAGTAAAAACAAAACCAAGGACAACAAGAAACAACACTTGTTCGGTTTTAATTTGCGTAGCCAACCCAAAAACCAACAATACCAGCAACGAGGCACTACCTATATAGCGCACTTTTTTATCTAAATTAAAACTTAGCTTATTGTGCGAGAAAAGACTTTTTGTTCGTATCTTTTTTAAAAACTCCATATACAGTCAAAATCACTTACTTTCCTTATTTATGTAACATAACGCCATGGCAACAGCATCATTAGCATCATCAGGCTTAATAATATCGTCTAATTTCATATAATCACGGACGGCTGTTTGCATTTCTTGCTTACTTGACCTGCCATAACCTGTCAAAACTAACTTGGCCTGTAATGCGGTATATTCGTAAACCGCAATGTCATGACTGGCTGCAATTAATAACGGAATACCTCTCGCCTGACCTACAGTCATCGCAGTCTTTACATTTGTATTGAAAAAAAGCTTCTCAATAACCATTATATCAGGCTTATGGACGCTTGCAATTTCACATAATTTGTCATGTAATTGCTTTAGCCTCACATGCATCTCTAAGTCTGCCGAAGTAACAATACACGACACTTCCCTTAATATTGGCGGCTTCGTTACATTCTTTTTCTCAATAACCGCATACCCGGTTTTAGCAGTCCCGGGATCTATTCCAATAATTATCATATTTTTTCAGTGTTTGTATACACTTCCTCCACATCATCGTGCTCTTCAAGCGCATGAAGCAAATTTTCCACCTTTTCGTATGTGTGTTCGTCAGGAGTGGTGTAAAACAATGGTTTAGATTTATCTATAAAAATATATGCTGTGCTTCCCGGCTGTCCCAAACTTCCACCGTACTTTGAAAAAATGGTTTTAAGCTCAGCAACAGTTCTGTTCGAATTGTCTGTGAGTGTATAAACCATAAAAGCAACACCTGAGGGCCCAAAACCCTCATATATAGCTTGTGTGTACCCTTCACCGGTCGACGCCCCTACACCACGTTGAATTGCTCTCTCAATGTTATCTTTTGGCATCTTCGCCTGTTTTGCTTTATCAATTGCCAACCTCAGAGTAGGGTTCGAATCCGGGTCTCCCCCACCCTCACGTGCGGCAATTGTAATGCGCTTTGCCAATTTCGTAAATTCAGCACCTTTTTGTGCATCCTTTACTTCTTTCTTTCTTTTAATGTTGTGCCATTTTGAGTGTCCTGACATGCACCCGTAATTTTAGCATATTGACAATTGCATGTTTTTTGATACTTTACTACACATGCATTCGAACATCCCAACTCTCGAAAAAAAAGCGATCAAGCTTGCACTCAATGATGAGTGGGAGGAAGCAATAGTGGTAAATAAGGAAATTATAGCCATTGACGCACACAACGTTAACGCAAAATTAAGACTGGGACGTGCCTATTTGCAACAAAGGGATTTTAAAAAAGCGGAGAAATTATTTAAAGAAGTTTTGGATATAGATCCAATAAATACTGTTGCCCAAAAAAACTACGAATATGCTAAATCAAAAAAAACCCAGAATGCGACCCCAAAGGCGAACAACGGAAAAGCATTAGTAAAGGAACCGGGAACAACAGTAGAAGTAAATCTAACTATCTCTGCAAAAGGTGTAACTGCAAATTCTTTTTCATATTGTGAAGAATTTGGTGTAACGGTGTTTGCTACAAAAGCAAATGTACTATGTGATAATAAGACAATAGGTGAAATAAAGGACGGAAATGTTGTAAAAAGACTGAACTCCGCAAAGAAACAAGCTGCGGACTTATCGGCATTATTTATCAAAGGAGAAGGAAAAAACATAAAAATACTTTTACAATCATCGGAACCGGTGTTTAAAGGTGACAAACAAGATATTAAACCGTATATGAAAAAAGGCACAATTGAAGAACCTGAGCTGGAAATAATAAGTGATGATTTTGACGAGTAACCTGGAATCCTTCAAGAAGCCGCATTCCAACAACCCCCTGATTTTTAAATAACTCTCTAAAATAAACTTATCTTAAATCGTCATCGTCCAATACACGCGGTGTTGTGTCTGCTGAGATTGTTTCCGCAGGTGTAGCAGGATTATTAGCTGGGCTTGGTGTATTCTCTTTAGCGTGAGCATTCTGTACCGCTTTTGGTTGCGTTTTTGGGTGTGTTTTTGACGCAACTGGTTGTTGTTTCGGTTGTTCCTTCTTTGGACCGTATTTGTTTTTTGCAGGATGGGCTGAAGAAGCTACCGGTTGCACAGCGACTGTCGCTGTGTTTTGCTTACTCTTTTGTACACTATTACCAGAGTTATTCTGAGAATTGTGCTTAGGTTTGTTAACAGCTTTATAATTTGCTTTCTCATCATTATCTTTTTGCCTAAGATCAGCTTTATTCTCAGCCTGGCTCTGTTTTTGCTGAGTCGTGTGCTCAACAGGCTGTGGTTTCGCAACTTGCGGTGGTTTTTGGTCAGCAGGAGAGACAGAAACACCAATAGTAGCTTTCTCCTTAGGTTTTATAAACTTATCAAATGCAGCGTACGGAGCTGCCAAATTTTGCGCCGGAATAAGTGCAAGTACTTCATCATTTAGCTCAATATTATTAAACTCGGCGGCAGTTGCTGAGATTTTATAAGAACCCGAGTCTGCTAAAAAATACCACTCCCCTTCTTTTTTACTAATTACACCTTCTACTTTTTTACGTGGTACTTTTACTACTTGTTTAAAAAACTTCTTTCCGTCTTGTTCAACCATTTTTAACCTATCTCCATAAACAAGCCGGGATTTGGCAGCATAGTTAGCAGGCACTTCGTACTTCTCACCTGCATCAGTAAGCATCTCTATCCCAGTAAAAGTACCTTCTATACCCGGAATGTCCTTAGGCTCAATCTTGACGGCTTCCTCAAGTAGTTTTGTTACGCTAATCAAGTCTTGCTGAATTTTTTTTATTAAATTTTGTGCTTTTTTAAGCTCTTGTTCTTTCATAGCTCCCCTTACTTAAATTTACTAAAAATTTCTTACTTTACCTTTTTCAACTGTCGCGTTCAATCGTAAGCTCAATTTCCTCATCGGTACTTTGCACCTGAGCACCACCACTTATCGCATCGGTATTTGGGATGGGAACGGTAGCAGCCACAGGCACACTCTTAGTAGCTGCACCTTCACTTTTCCGTCTGTTTTCTTCGGCAATTGCCATTCCTTTATCAAACGGGCGTTCAACCCACCTACCTATTATATCTTCTACGTAAGCCCGGTCTTTACCATATTTCTCCCTGCTTGCGGCAATTATTTTTTCCTTATTACCTGTCTTAGGCACAAGTCCACTGCCTTCCGCCCAAGGCAACAGTATTTTAGCCGAAAACGGTAAAGATGTCATCCCATCGATCATTAGCTTAATATATATTTGAAACCGCTCTAATGAAATAATATCTTCCTCATTAAAGTATGGCGCAAATTCGCTCGCAAGTACATGCGCATCAGGTGCGCCTAATGAAAAGGTGGCAATAGTACCTACATTCCCAAACACCGCTTTCAATAATTCTTCCGGAAGTTGGGCAGTAAACTGATGTGTTAAATACAAACCTAACTTATACTTTCGCGATTCGGATAATATCTCCTCAAAACTACCTGTTGCAAAATTCTGAAACTCATCAACATACAAGTAAAAAGGCCTTCGCTCCTCATATGGCATTTTAGCCCGCTGTAAGGCCATAAACTGAATACGCGATACGATTAGCGCACCAAGTAAATTTGCGTTGTCTGCGCCGATTTTTCCCTTAGATAAGTTAATTAGTAAAATTTTGCCTGACTGCATTGCGTCCCAAATATCTATTGTTGACTTCCGCTGTCCAAGAATATTGCGAATAGTAGTAGAAGCTAAAAATCTGTTTACTTTATTTTGAATCGGGGCTATTGCTTCTGTAACTAATTTTTGATTGCCTTTCATTTCCTTGTATTCGTACTCCCAAAATCTCTTAACCACCGGATCTTTTACCTGGTGCAAAATGTAATTCTGGTAGTTTTTATCCTCTAACAATCTCGTTATACCAAGCATCGATGTTCCAGGCACATCAAGTAGAGTTAACAACGCATAGTTTAATAAATACTCAAGCCTCGGTCCCCATGAGTAATCAAAGTGCTGTCTAATTGCCGCAACTAACGCAGATGCCATTAAATTTTTTTGATCGGGGCTGTCCATTTCCAACAAATTCAACCCAACAGGTCGTTCGGCATCAGACGGATCGAATAAAATTACATCATCTATTCTGTTATCCGGAATGCGGTTCATTACGTTTTCAATAGTTTCACCATGAGGATCAAGTACCCCTACTCCTGCTCCGCTTAAAATGTCCTGTGTAACCATTGTTTCCAACAAAGTAGACTTCCCTGTTCCGGTTTTACCAATCAAATACATGTGTCTTAACCTATCGTCTTCATTTTTCATGCCAAACCGCACCTGCTTGCCACGGAAAAGCGTCTCGCCTATGTATGTACAATTATCAATCGGGAGAGTTGTTGGCGGCTCACCTGTCTTTGCAAACACCCACGACACATTTGGTGCTGTAGCCCGTGACGATGGTAAATGAAATAATGTAGCCAGCTCCTCGTTAGTCAAAATTAAAGCCGTATCTTTGTCAAACACCCTGCCTTTGTATTTTTCCAGCTCAAAATACTTGTCCTGAGATTCATTAAGCATTAATTCATTTAAGCTTGTATGCGTAAATTGTTTAAAGGAAGCGTTAATAGACCGTAAAGTACTATCTATCCTTGTAACATCATCTGAGTACAGCAACACTCTTATTATGACCTCAAAACCCATTTTTGCTAACTTATTTTCAATTGCCGAAACTTCCAATTCTTGAAAAGTTGTTAGCTTTACCTCACTGCTTCCGGGCTTAGTTTGTACCGGTACTCGCCCTTCCGGATTTCGAAATAATGTTACCGGAATATTACCGAATATACTTGTTACCTCTCCTAACAAATCTTTTACTAACATCGAGAAAAAGGATTCCCCACCCGACTTACCGCCTGTCATCAACCCTACATAATCATGCCCCTCCTGCTGCCAACCGTCAGCCAAAGGCTTAACCAGATACTGAAAACAGATACCTTCGTTTTCTTTTACTTCAGCTAATGTGGAAACAATATTAGACAGCGGATCTACCTCAAAATCACGAAATATTTTTATAGGAAAAAAACCAGCTTTCTTTTGAGAAAACGTGCGAACATCATAATTAGTGCTTGAGTATATCTCAGGCTTTACATAATCCTCTACCACTTTCATCTGTGCAGTCGGATATTGTGCATAAACCTGACTTTCCACAAATTTAAGAATTGCACTCGGTGCTGTGACATAAAATTTTATCCCCAACGCGGTCGCCTCAACTTCGAACGAGAAGTGCTCTTGCGTATTACTATCATCGTTAAGTAAGCCGTGCAGTGAAGCAAACAAATGCTCTGCAGCCAAAGTAGTAGTGTCGGAAGTGTTATTTGAGTCGTCAGCCTCTGTTTTTGGTACTTTTATCTCAAGTACGCTCATATCATGCTCTCCATAAATGGAAGCTACCACAGCACTTCTAATAAATTTTTTGTAAATGAAAAAAGCGCCAACACAAATTAAGATTATTGGTAGTATAACGTATAAAGTCATGCGCTATTAGTTTTTATGCAACATTATGTTTTTTGCACATCTCCTTAAATCATTTAGTACTTTGGTAAAAAAATACCCTATAAACTAACTTCCCCCGCCCTTATTTGGGACGGGGGAGAAAGGAGAGAGACTACGCAATTAGTATTCTTTCACATGCTATCAGCTATGTCAAGCCCTAGTATAAGTATTACGTCAGCGCGGTCAATTTCGTTTTCGTTAAAGCTATAGGCCTGCTCTTTCTGCAGCACTTGATCAATAGCAAAAAACCGTTGAAGAGCCTTTGTAGTTTCAGATGAAGTATCATCAACAATAAGAACACTGTTATCGTATGTTTTACTTGCGTTTGCCTCTGCAATCACCCTTCCGCCCATATTTTTAACAACCCGTGCACCGAAAGTAGCTACTCCCGTAGTTTGAGTACCGTTAAGTACCGCAATACTTTTTGTTTCCAATGACATAGCAGAATCTAATGTTAACTCCCGAAGTTCCTCATCTAATGTATCTCTGGTGGTCAAATAAGATTCAGTTAAAGTACTGTGCACAAGCCTATCAGCCGGTAATGAATTAATATACTTGTAAATGTAATAAACTTCGTTAAGTGTCATGTCGGTCTTCAGTGATGTATTAAGCTTATTTAAAAAATCAATGTTAGAGGAAATAAGTAAACCGCCGTCAGTAAAAAAAGCATTAAGTTCTTCTGCAAGTGTGTTATCTACAACAATATACCTGTCCGTACTAAAACCAAATAAATTGCTAAATGCCTTATTCGTATAGTCAATTCCAAGTTCAAAATTACCGTTTTGCAACGAAAGCTCAAGGCCTAAAAGCTTTTCAATAGGCTCTTCACCATACTTACCCGGCACATCAAGTTCTGTTTCCACAGGAATGGCATAAGTTAATACCCGTTGATTTTTTGCGTCAAAAAACATAAATTGAGCACTCTCAATTGTTACGGGGTCTGCAGTAAAATCATTTACAACATAGTAAACCACTGTAAATAGTTCCTCGGTTCTAATATCAAATGAGTTTGCAGATGATGCTGACACAAAAGGACTTGTTAATTTTTTATATGAAACAAATGACAGAAGACCTAAAAGAGAAACTGTAAACAACAAAAATAGGGCAATGTATCTCGTAAGCGAGTATTTCAGCTGAGCCAAATTTCTTCTTTTACTTGCGGTCTTTTTCCAAGAAGCTGAAGTTTTTCTTGTTTTGGCAATTTTTTTCGACTTAGGGGCAGGCTTAATCATCAATATCATAATGCACAAATCGCTGGCCGAAATCAAGCACTTTTCTGTTTTATTTTACGGGTTTTCACAGTTTTTCTTACTGTTTCATCATTTTTTTAAATATTGGTGGCAATTCTGATTCAAAAGTTAGCTCATTTAGTGTGATTTTGTGGGCGTGTAGTAACATTCTCTCAAACCCGTTAGCATGAGCCCACAACAACTGATGCCTAGAAGAATAAAGTTCATCACCGACAATAACATGATTTAGTGCCAACGCATGTACCCTAATCTGATGTGTTCTACCCGAAAGCGGATATACCCTTAACACACTTAGCCATCTATCGCCTACTTCAATACTGGAAATTAACTCAAATTTTGTGAGCGCCTCCCGACCGTTTTTCGCAATTGCATACTTTCTTGCGTTTTTCGGGTCACGTTTTACTGGCGCATTTACTTCTACTACGCCCTCTGCAAATTGCCCGAACACAACCGCGCAGTATTCTTTACTAATTTTTCTACTTTTAAACAGCGCTTGTAGGTTTTCGAAAGTTTTACTATTTTTTGCAACAAGCAGCACACCTGACGTATCTTTATCCAATCTATGTACAATACCGCATCTTCTGACAAATTCTGACTCTGTCTCACCTTCGCCGGTCAATAATTCACCTAAATAGGTTTTTAGCTCGTCTTGGAGAGTACCTTGTGGGGTAGTTTCTGAAACGGTAACGACCAACCCATGTGGTTTATCAACAACCAAGAGGTTGTCATCCTCATAAAGTATGTTAACTGTCATCTGGTTTGGCAAATGCTTCTTTTACAAGTTTATTCATTTCCTCATCGTCGCTAGTAACATCGCCCTCGACATCGTTTTTCTCAGTTTTATTCCCATCTTCATTTTTAGTCAGCCATTTGTTAATCTCGTCCAACAAACTTTGCGGAGTCGTTTTTGCCTTCGACAAATACCCTACAGCACCAACCTTCATACACTCAACTACTATTGGATCCATCTCGAGATTGCTTAACATAATTACCGGGCGTTTTTTTAGAATCCCTTCATTATTAAGCGTTTTTAATAATTCAATGCCGTCTAGTTTGGGTAACATGATATCCAAAAACATTATTTCCCAATCAGCTGTACGTCCCGCTTCAAGTCCGGCATCACCGTCAACCGCTTTTATAACATCATGCCCCTCAGACTGTAAATACTCGCTGTATACATCAAGTAAACTTGTTTCATCTTCAATTATTAGTACTTTTGCCATCTTTTATTAGTCCTTTAAGTAATTTTTAACTTCGTTTATTATACTGTCCGGGGTAACTTCGGCTTTTATTAAATAGCCTGTAGCGCCAAATTCGAAACATTCAGTTATTAAAGTTTCACTACCCAAATTAGTAAGCAAAATTACCGGGCGTTTTCTTGTTTCCATATCCGCCTTCATCCGCTTCAGCAAAGTCACTCCGTCAACTTTCGGAATCATTATATCTAACAACATCAAATCCCACTCACCGTGCTGTGCAATATCTAAACCAACCTCCCCATCGCTTGCTTCCAGTACATCGTACCCCGCATCCCTCAAAACCTCTGCATATAGGGCTCGTATATCCTTCTCGTCTTCAATGAGCAGAATTACTTTCTTTTCGGGCATATGTATATAATATCAAAAAAATGGCGCTTCCTACAATAAGAACGTCAACTAAATTAAATACTATTGAGCCTATCTTTAAATAATCAAATACACATTTAGTCAGCAACCGTTCACCTAAGTGATACAAACCACCGGCAACTATCAACATAGCAAAAAACGCAAACACTTTGTCTTCCTTAATTTGCTTTCTAAGTGAAGATACAAAAAAAATAATTAGTCCTAACATTAAAAAGAGATATAGCTCATACCTTATTGGATAAAAACAGTTAAATTCAGGTTGAATGCTTAACACAGGTTGTGGCTTCCGGGTAAGCTTTTAATCTATCCATAGAGATTGGCTCACCGCATACCTCGCAAATTCCGTAACTACCAATTTTTATCTTTGCTAAGGCTTTTTTAACACGCATTTGAAGTTGTTGTGAAGCTGAAAGTCTTAAATCCGCCTCTCTTTTCGCAATGTCTTCCTGCACATCATCCAGCATCTCATTGTCGGCATCTCTGCCTTCAACCATATAAGGGTCTTCGTCTAGCAGCAGCTTCTGCTCCACTTCCAGCTCTTTGTCTTTTCTTTTTAGCGTTTGCTTCATTTTACCAATGAAACTTGCGGGTAGTTTTTTAGCCATAGGGTTCTTTCTTTCTCTAAAATATAAATTAACAAGACTAATTATAAGTAATATCAAGTAGAACTTCAACTCAACAAAAAAACTGGCTACCAAAAAAAGTGAAAACACAAGTCCGGAACGGAATTTTATGCGAATCTTAGACAGTAAAACAAAAACAATAAGATACCAAATCGAAATAACAACATTTCCGGTTAACTGATAAATAACAGCTGAACCGAAAAATATAACAACTAACGCTAAACTAAAAGCGAGTGAAAAAATGTCCGAAATTCTGTAAAAAGACCACTTCCATAACCGAGTGAAAAAAAGAACGGAAATAATAAAACCTACCACAGCGCCAAATATATTAAAACCTGCCGTCCAAAACCGAAGTACATGCCAAAAAGTGGTTTCAAGATCATACCCCTCAACCACTGCGTAAATGAAACGGGAAAAAAGAACAGCAGTTAATAGTACGGTAATAAATAAATCGAGTGCTTTTTCTTCATCAAACCCATCACGTCTAATTTCGCACCAATATTCATATAATGCTAATATCGAAGCTGCTATAACAAAAAAAGCAAGGGTGCTGATTTGGACATTTTGAATTATGATAATTGATGGAATCATGCCTACAGGTATGCTACGCTTTTGAGGCGTATTCCCCCATCCGAGTATTCACTTTAATTTTGTCACCTATTTTTATAAACGATGGTACCTTAATATGTGCCCCATTATGTAGTTCGGCATCTTTATACACATTTGATACGGTGTTGCCCTTATAGCCGGGTTCTGTGTAAATTACTTCAAAAACCATTGTATTCGGCAATTCGACCGAAATAGGTGTGCTTTCAAAATATTGTACTTGTACGGTCTCTCCCTCACTTAAAAATTTCGATTCGGCACCAAGCACTTCCGCTGAAATCGGAAACTGCTCGTAAGTGCTTGGATCCATAAATATGTAGTCAGTATCTTTATAAAGGTATTGCGCGTTTTTCTTCATTACATCAGCATCCTCAACTTTATCCGTTGCTTTGTAGTTTTTTTCAAGCACGGCATTTGACACTAAATCCCGTGCTTTTACCTTTACAGTCGCGCCACCTCGTGCAACCTTAGTATGCGTATATTTGAGCACCAAATAAGGTGTTTCACTTTGTTTAAATATTGTGCCTGTTTTTAAATCTGTCGCGAGCATATGCTTTTTCTTGCCTATTCCTGTAAACTTTATTGTTCCTTTAAGTTAGCATGGTGCCGTGGGTGGGACTCGAACCCACACAGGAATAATTCCCATTGGTTTTTGAGACCAACGCGTATACCAATTCCGCCACCACGGCATAATGTATGGAGTATACCTCATGAAGATATGGGATAAAAGTGCCTTCTTACACTGTTTTATTTAATCAAGCTCACGGCTTTCTACCTCAAAGAACCTAGTTCTATCAACTTTAAAGAACATCGGTATCTCGCCTGTCGGTCCGTTTCTATGCTTGGAAATCAAGAGCGAGATATTTTCGCGATCCTCATCATCGGATCGGTACAAAAACATAACAATATCCGCATCCTGTTCGATTGAACCCGAATCCCGCAAATCAGATAGTTGAGGGCGTTTCTCTCCCCCGCGTTGCTCTATCGCACGTGAAAGCTGTGACAAAGCCAACACCGGCACTTTTAGCTCCCGGGCCAGGTTTTTTAGTGCTTGTGAAATCTTCGAAACCTCCTGGACGCGACTCTCTGCTTGTGGGGCCTTTATTAACTGCAAATAGTCAACAATAATAAGACCTATTTCATGTTCTAATTGCAGCCTTCGTGCTTTTGTTCTAATTTCCAGTACACTAATACCCGCCGTGTCATCGATAAATATTGGCGCTTCGGCAAGCTCGCCCGCCGCCAAAGAATATTTTTCAAAATCTTCTTCCTCCAAATTCCCTGTGGTAATTCTCCAGTTGTCTATATCACCCTGTGCGGCAATCATTCTATCAACAATTGACTCCCTACCCATTTCTAGCGAAAACAATGCAACGCCAACATTGTGCTTTGTGGCGGCATTTTGCGCAATATTTATTGCAAGCGAGGACTTACCTACCGACGGTCTTGCAGCCAAAATCAATAAATCCTCTTTTTGTAACCCGGACAACATCCTATCTAAACTTTTAATACCTGTAGGTACACCACGCAAAGCACCTTTTGTTTTGCTAAGTTCATCCAACCGCTCGAAAGTAACTTCAAGAGTTTCTCTAATCGGGACAAAATCCTGGTGCGCCTTATCCTGAGAGATTGAAAACAAAAGTTGCTCAGATCTGTCTAAAAGGTTTTCAACATTGGGTTCTTCAAACACCATACTGCCGATATCTCCGGACACAGACAATAAAGCGCGCTTAACATAATCGTCATGAATTAAATGAGCGTAGGTCTCAACGTTTGCGGCAGTTGGCACAGTATTAACAAGCTCTGTCAAATAGGTTACACCCCCTACAATATCAAGCACTTTCATTTTTTTTAACTCATTTGGCACTGTAATTAAATCCGAAGGCTCACGTCTTTCGTATAAATTTAACACTGCCTGATAAATTTTTGCGTTACCGTCAAGGTAAAAATGCTTTGGTTTTAAAAATTCAACTACTTTTACGATTGCGTCTTTGTCAATTAATAGCGCACCTAATACTGATTTCTCAGCATCACTATCATGTGGGGGAATTCCCATATTTGTAGGTTTTGTTTCAGATTTTTTTCCAGCCATAATTATTAGCTATAACACAAAATATACTTTAACAGGCGTGGCAGTTACAAACACTGGGTCAATTTGAACCGTTTAAAGGTGTTAGTACAACTACTTCGGTTTCTTCAGGAATATCAGATTCTTTATTTAGAACAATCTTATCACTTTTTTTAGGACTCTCGGTTCCCATTTCTGTTAAGAACTTATCAACACCGTCCAATTTCTGCCCCAAATCAAGCTCTTTTGTCTGATAGTGCATCGGCACAACAATTCCCGGCTCAAGTGACGAAATCACCTTGGTCGCGGTTTCAGCGTCTATTGTAAATGTACCACCTACAGGTATAAGCAGCACATCAACCTCATCTATTTTTTCCAAAGTTTCTTTACTTAGCTCGTGTCCCAAATCTCCTAAGTGCAAAATTTTAAACCCGTCAATTTCAATTAAATAAATTGTGTTTTTCCCTCTATCTTTACCTTGGTTATCATCATGGAATGTGGGATACCCGTAGATAAATACGTTCTGTGATTCGTACTCCCCGGGGCCGGTAATTAAAAGGTGGTAGCCGGCAATTTTTTCGGTGTGCGCGTGATCAAAATGGTCGTGGCTTAAAAGTAAAACATCACAAGTAAATTTCGGTTCTTTAAGCCCAATTTTCGCATCAAACGGGTCGATACCGAGCGTTACATTTTTTCCTTTTATCACAAAGCAAGAATGACCAATATAATTTATTTCCATGGGTATATAGTAACATACAAAATTTTGCAGATGATTGCAAGTTGATGACGTGAAAATGTACAATGAACAGCAGGGATTAAAAAGGTTTATAAATGCAAAAACTGTCCAAAAATACCAATAAATTATTACTACCTTATTTTGCGACAATTCTAGCTGTGGCAATTTGGGCAGGCGCATTACCTGTAATCAAAATTACAACCGAATACATTCCGCCTTTTACATTTTTGTTCATTCGCTTTTTGGTAGTTTGTCTACTACTTTTACCTGTAATGGTAGTACTACTCCGCCAATCACCTATTGATCGGCGTGATTATAAAAACTTGATTTTATTGGGTCTGGTGGGCCAATCAGCAATTGCGCTTGTATTTTGGGGAGTAAAATTTACATCCGCGCTAGACGCAGCAATAATTGGTACTATTGCACCGCTATTAACAATTGCCGCAGGGCATTATTTCTACAAGGAAAAAATAAACAACACAACTAAAGTTGGTGTCCTTATAGCTGTCGTGGGAATGCTGATTGTCGTTTTTGAGCCCTTATTACTGGGAAACGGTTCCGATATCGCGCACACAGGTACGGCTATGCAAAGAACATTCGGCAACTTATTAATCGTCCTTTATAATGTCTCTTTCACAATGTACATAATCTGGTCCAAAATGGTTATGGGCAAAAAATCACATACACTTACGTCGACGTTTAGGCATTTTCATGTTGAACCGATGAAAAAAACATATAGCCCAATGCTGCACACAACAATTGCATTTTACATTGGACTGGCAACAATGATCCCATTTGCCATACTGGAATATTTGGGCTATTTTGGAGCTGATGCTTATGCTACTAATCCATCAACACCAGGCTCCTTACTCATTCCCATTCTTGGCATACTATATATGGCAATTTTGTCTTCAATAGTTGCTTATATCGCATATGAATGGGGCTTGCAAAAAGCAGAGGTCAGCGACGGTGCAATATTGGGCTATTTAGGCCCGTTGTTTACACTGCCGTTTGCGTTTATTATTTTAGGCGAAGCACCTACCCCCATTAATTTGCTTGGAGCAGTCGTAATCACTGTAGGAGTAATTATTGCTGAAAGAAACAAAAAGGCTTTACTGCAGACGAAACTTTGATATACTACTTACCGTATGAAAAAAGACATTCACCCAACAATGAATCAGGATGTAACCGTAACTTGCGCGTGTGGTAACAATTTTATAACGCAGTCTACTGTGGATGTCATTAACGTGGAAATTTGTAGCAATTGCCACCCGTTGTATACCGGCAAACAAAAATTTATTGATACTGAAGGTAGAATTGATAAGTTTAAAAAGAAAGTAGCGCTGGCAGAACAAAAAAAGCAGGCTTCAAAAGGCAAGAAAAAGGCACAGGGTAAAGAAAAAGTGGCGACAAAAGAAAAAACAGCTCCATCACAAACAAAAAAGGTTAAAGAAGCCGGTAATTAAATTTTTTGGTAATCTACACTTCTGCACACAAAGTAATCCCAATTTTAGTATGATAATATTACGACTGAACTTTTCTTAATCTTTGTTATGCTTGGGTCTGTAGCTCAGCCGGTTAGAGCGCTCCTCTGATAAGGGAGAGGTCGATGGTTCGAGTCCATCCAGACCCACCAAAAAACGGACTTAAATATGGAACAGGCAATACACGCAATTCAAAACGAAATAGCCCATGTAAAACAACAGCTAACTGACAACAAAAAGTTGCTTGACTCAGCCGCTGCGAATGACACTGATTTTCAGGAAATGGTTAATGAAGAATGCAAAAAACTTGAAAAGCAGCTTCAAAATCTAGAGGATAGCCTTACAGCTGTAACTGAAAACTATGGAGATGAATCTGAAAATAGTTCGACAGGCGGGGTAACTGCACAAATAAACCCGAAAGTAGCTATTATAGAGGTGCGTGCCGGTACAGGCGGTGTGGAAGCAGGGTTGTTCGCTATGGACTTGTACCATATGTATACAAAATTTGTAGAAAAACAGGGTTGGAAACTAGAAACTGTGTTTTTTTCGGAAAATGAATTAGGCGGAATCAAAACAGCAGTTGTCAGAGTTACAGGTCCCAATGCGTACAGACTATTTAGATATGAGTCAGGCGTACATCGAGTACAAAGAGTGCCCGTAACTGAATCTTCAGGCCGTATACATACGTCAGCTGCAACGGTTGCGGTTTTACCGGAATTAAAAAAAGCCCACATTGAAATTAAAAAAGAAGACTTAGCATGGGATTTCTTTAGATCGGGCGGTGCCGGTGGCCAAAATGTAAATAAAGTATCTACTGCAGTACGGTTAACACACATACCAACCGGGATTGTTATTGAATGTCAACAAGAGCGTACTCAAGGCAAAAACCGGGAAAAAGCCATGCAAATGCTTGAGGCTAGTTTATTTACACTAATGCAAGAACAAAAAGTCCAAAAAATCGGTGATCTACGAGCGGCTCAGATAAAATCAGGGGATAGAAGTGACAAAATAAGAACGTATAACTATCCGCAGGATCGCGTAACTGACCATCGGCTTGGCAAAAGCTGGCACAATATACCTGCCATCATGAACGGTGAGATTGAGAAAATACTGGAGGCTACAGCAAGTGGGACCAGCACATAGCTAGTTTACAATTAAAAATTAGCGGGAGCTTCACCCAGTCTAACTTCAATTTCAAGCTCTTCTCCACCAC
>CAZBWW010000003.1:45878-57864 GCA_964496005.1 uncultured Candidatus Saccharibacteria bacterium
TTTCGCAACAATATCCCCTACTGAAGTGTCCTCATCTATCTGCTCACCGTCAATTTTTACTATAATATCTCCTTGCTCTACTCCGGCATCGTCTGCAGGCGAATCAGGCAATACTCTTGATACAAAAGCACCTTCTGGCAACCGCCTAATTTCAGCCACGTCTTTAGTTACAATAGAATATGAAACTCCCATATATGGCCGAATGATCTTTCCCGTAGTTAAAAACGACTCTAAAATCGGTTTTAGGGTATTTACAGGAATAGCAAACCCTATATTTTCAGTGCCCTGCCCTACGGCAACATTAATGCCAATAACCTGACCACCTGAATTAAGCAACGGACCACCGGAATTTCCGGGATTTAAAGCCGCATCTGTCTGGATAATACTTTCGTATGTTTTAAAATCGTTGGCAAACGGGCCTGACGAGGCGGTGACATCCCGCGAAACACCTGAAACCACACCAACTGTAACAGTATTTTGATACTGCCCTAAGGCATTTCCAATTGCAATAGCTGTTTGCCCTACTTTTAAGCTATCTGAATCACCTAACTCAACAGTCGGTAAATTATCCGCATCAATCTCTAGAATTGCCAAATCAGTTAACCGGTCTAAATGAATCGTCTCAACATCATACGTTTCACCATCTTTTAACACTACGGAATAGTCACCGTCTACGCTATCAACAACGTGGCTGTTAGTTACAATTATACCGTCGGCGGATACTATAAAACCCGTACCTATACCATCCTCGCTTGAAAACGGCCCTGAAAACGGATCGAACGCCACAGTTTCTACTATAATTGAAACCACAGCAGGCGACACAGTATCAACTACATTTATAATTGTAGATTCCTCCTCTATAACAGTTGTATTTAGAATTTTTGACGGGGATTGTGATGTATTTTTGCCGGTAAAACCGGAAATACCAAAATCCGTCAGCAACGACGTAAAGTCACCTACATACTGCCCAAAACTTTTTTTACTGGAATAAGAAGCTAATACAACAATAATTAATAAAAATAAACTAAACCAGAATATACCGAATTTCATTTTTTTATCATTATCGGTAGGCATAGTACTGCAAATTATATAATATACCGCGAACTTATCAAGCTAAATTTAATATTTTAAATTAATACGTAAAGTTATATTTTTTTTGCGAGTTCAATAGCTGTTTCGAGTTGGGTATCAACTTCTTGCTTAATATCTTCCTCGTCCTGCTCAACCACTAAATCAGGTGTAATACCCTCGCCGTGCACCCAAACTTTTTCGGGCGTGAGCCATTTTGACACAGTAATGTGTACACCGGAACCATCCTCAAAGTCTTTAGCATCTTGTATAGTTCCTTTTCCAAATGATTTTTGACCAAGCAAAGTTGCATCAATATTTGATTTTAGCGCTGCCGCCAAAATTTCTGACGCTGATGCGCTACCTTCATCAATTAGTACAATTACCTGAGGCACAGTGCCAAACGCACCAACCCGCTCTGTTTTCATCGGAATTTGCTCGCCGGTCGCGCTTTCTTGGTACAAAACAACACCGTCTGCAAAGAACTCCTCTGCAATCTCAACTGCGGACCCTAAATAACCACCCGGATTGCCACGTAAGTCTAAGATAACAACATCAAGTTCTTCCATTTGCGAATTCATTTCAGCTACCGATTTTTGCCAATTCTCAACAGTATCGCCGCCAAACCTGCTTAATCTTATATAGCCTATTCCGTCACCCTTATCTTCCCAGGTTACACTATCTACGGTAATTACACCTCGCTTAATTACAGCTTCAAAAGGCTCTTCGGCATCTCTTTGCAATGTTAACGTAACGACAGTACCTGACTCGCCACGTATCTTTGATACCGCCTCAGTTAAAGAAAGACCAACTGTACTGGTACCATCAATACTTAATATCTTATCGCCTGCCCGGACACCTGCAGCCTGTGCCGGTGAACCATCTAATGGCGCGACGATTATCAACTGTTCGTCCCGAATGCCAAGCTCTGCTCCAATCCCTTGATAAGTACCGTTAATCGAATTATTGACTGTTTCATTTAATTCCGGTGGTAAAAATGATGTATATGGATCGCCTAAGGACTGGACCATACCCTCGATAGCGCCATACATCATTGCCTGCCCATCTACCGGTCGTTCCAGATATGTACTTTGTACTAGCTCCCAGACTTCCCAAAATAGCGCAAAATCAACTTCCTGATCTCCTGGATACTGATTAGTAATTTTTATTTCAGGCGGGTTTTTTCTTAATTCAAAAAGATAGCCGGCTTTTCCAAAATAATAGCCTGCAAAAAAAGTACCAACGGCAATTAAGAAAGTGACAAAAATAAGCTGAAATTTTGTAAGTCTACTCATAATTAATACAAGGCGGAATTAAGCCAGGGCGAAAATGTTCGGTATCCTAACCTGTACGGTCTCGCCGGACTTATCGAGTTTAACATATATGGTTTCGCTTTGCACATCCTCAATAAACCCTGTATCACCAAAATGATACTTCTCCATCAATATTACCTTTAAACCAATTTTCACCTCCCGCAACGTGTTTGTTACAGGATCCTTCTTGAAAGCGTTTTCCGGCGGCATTGGTATTTGCAGCTTCCCGGCAACGCCATCAAAAAGGACATGCCTATTTGAAATAGTTTTTAGAAACTCAAACACATACATAGGTGTTTCCAGATGCCCAAACCCCGTCATAATAGCTAATGGCAGCTTTTGCAATCTAGCAAGATTATATGCGTTTTTATCAATACTACCCCCAAATACCGCACCCATCCTCAACTCAATAGCTTTTTCTACGACCGGTTTTCTAATGTGATGGCCAACATAAATTACTTTATTTAGACCGCTGCTCGGAAATTTTTCCAAATACTCCATGTCGAGTAGTTCAGAAGGATTTGGAAATACTACTAACTCACCCATAACGTTCTGAGAGGTATGCATCACAAAATCTAAATCCACGGTTTGCGTCTTTATGAAAACCGACATTGCAGGCTCTATTCTTTCTACTGTTCCCCACGCTCCGGACAATATCCATATATCTCTCTTTTCCTGCGAAAAAACCAATTTGTTATTATTGTGTTCTACATATCCGTTATAAGGGGCGACAAAACTTTTTAGTAAACCTATTTTGCCCATTTGTTCGCCTTTATACAATAGATCACCTGCTGCCGCTTTTTTTGTTAACCTTATTTTTGGATCAAGTGTTATAAACTCTCTTGATACCTTGCTTTTCCCAATTTTTGTAAAAGGCAAGACCGGGTCTCCTTCCTTTACAACCAACATTCCTTGCTCCGGAAGTCTTCGTTCTATTAGTACCTCGGTTGAGTACTTTAATTTGCTATAAATCGGTATATGCATATGCGCTAAATCTTATTTAATGCCTGAATTATGGCATCGATTTCGATCTCCTTATACTCTCTAACTGCGTTTTTATCTCGGGTATCAAAAATTACCCCCAGTTCCCCGCCAAACACGCGCTGCTCCATCTGCCCTTCGGAATTCTTAATCAGTATATGGGCTTCGTTTCCGCGCTCAAGCGGGACTATAAATAATTTATTTGGTTCTAATTCGATCATTTGTGAGGTACCAACATCAGTCTTATATAAACATTCGGTTTTGCCGGGAGAGTTAACAAGTGTACCCAAAGGCGCAAATTCCTCATCTAAACCAATCATAAGCATATGTGGAAAAAAATTCTTTTTATCAATTCTTAAGTTAAAAATTCCCGGTTGTTTTACTGTGTCAAACACCAGCAAATACGATAACGGGGGATTTGTATCAAAATCTATAAATCTATCTCCAGTAAACAACACACCTGTTCCCATAAATTTATACTCACTTCCAACCATTATTGACCTTAGCAATGTATCTTTAACGTTTACATCGTGAGTGTCTGATGAAAATAGATTGGGGTAAATTCCCATGTTTGCCAACAAATTGTCATCACTATCATATAAAGTAAGGGGCGTATAAGAATTATAACTGTGATTGACCGCTACCATGTTCCTGGTCATATAAACATAATTCTCGGGCAAACTGGTAAGCAAGCATAAAGATTTTTTTATCTCAAATGGAATTTTTGGTATATCAAGCACACCAATAGCGTGTATTTCACATTCCTTTAGTTTTACTCCAAGTTCCTTAGCGGCTAACTCAAAAACATCCTTATAAAACTGTTCTTTTGTAAAAATGGTGCCAAATATTGATTCTGAATAGGTATACGGAAACTTAAATAGCTTCCTACCTAACGCAAAAGATAACTCTGATGTACCTTCGTAAAAGGACAGTATGTACATACCTATATGATAGCATCTTTAGAGTGCGTGTCTATCAGTATAGGGCAAAAGTGCCATGTATCTAGCCTTTTTTATCTCTTTCGCAAGAAGTCTTTGATTTTTAGCACTAACACCACTTCGACTCTGTGGAATAATCTTTCCGCGATCTGAAATGAATCTGCGCAAAATCAGTACATCTTTATAATTAGGTTTGGTGTTTGTTTTAGTAAAATAGCACTCACCAACCTCTTGCTTTCGAATTGTTACTTTTGTCTTTTTTTTCGCTTTTGGCATAAAACTTATAGATTACTATAATTTAATCCTCTTTTTTTCCTTTTTTGTCTTTTTTGTTCTTTTTAGCGTCGGCTTCGTTGTCTATTTCTTCCAACAACTCATCAATATTGATGTCATCAGAAGCACCGCCGTCATCTTCACCATAATGTGTTAACTCTTCATCCATTGAGCTCTGCCCGCCCATGCCCTTTCCGCGTGCCAATACGATCATCTCGTCAATGTTTACTTCCGTTTTGTATCTTTTTATGCTGTCGTCCCCTACCCAATTTCTGGTCTGCAACCTGCCTTCTACGTAAACTTTTGTCCCTTTTTGCAACAGTTGTCCGCACAGCTCAGCAAGTTTATTCCATGAAACTACGTTGTGAAAATCTACTGCTTCTTTCTGCTCACCCTCTACGCTCCAAGACCTATTTGTTGCAACCGTAAAGTTTGCGACTGCTGTTCCTTGTGGTGTGTATCTTACTTCCGGGTCCCTTGTAAGGTTACCAATTAATATTACTTTGTTTACATCTCTGTTAGCCATTGATGCCTCCTTGAATTGCTACTGTCGCGTGTTTATAGTCGCCAGCTTACCTTTTGTGTGGTGCACTCCGATAAAGTTGCGACGACTACCTCACTCTGTAGCAGTAATTAAATACCTGACTAATCCGTTCAATAAATTTAGCTTCTGTTTCAATTTGGACATATTTCCCGTGTCCAGTTCAAAATAAATTATCTCGTAATAACCCTCGGTTTCGTTCTTAATTTCATATGCAAATGTCCTCTTACCCCACACGTCGGTATCTAAAATTTTACCTTTATTCGCAGTTATTAGGTCTTTTATGGTGTTTGAGATCTTTCTCGCTCCGTCTTCACCAAGACTTGTTTGTGTAATTGTCATTAACTCGTATTTGGCCATAATCTTTTTTTGCGCTTATTGACACTTAAAATTACCTTCAGCGCAGCTATATTTGTAACAAATGTAAGTTAAAATGTCTATACTTTGGTGTCTATTGCGAGTAGAGATGATTTTAATCCTATGAGTTTAAGGCGCATTCGTCATTTACCAATCTTATATTCCACAATATCGCCATCTTGCATAACATATTCCTTGCCTTCCAGCCGCAAGAGCCCAAGTTCCTTGACTTTCTTAAAACTCCCCGCTGTAAGCAAATCAACATAAGAAATAACATCTGCTTTTATAAAACTTTTTTCAAAGTCGGTATGTATTTCACCGGCTGCCTGCGGTGCTTTTGTATCTTTTTTTATAGTCCACGCGCGAATCTCATCAGGCCCCTGCGTAAAAAATGTTTGTAGGTTTAGCAGTTTATATCCAACCCTGATAACTTTATCTAAACCGCCCTCGGCTATACCCAGTTCATTCAGGTACTCTAACTGTTCGTTTTCTGCCAAAACACTTAGTTCTGCTTCAATTTTTGCACATAAATAAACGTTGTTTATATAGTTAATACCGTTGTTATGAGTATTATATTTGCTCAAGTTACTGTCTCCCACGTTGTAAATATAAATTACCGGCTTGATGGTTAATAAATTAAGTTGCGCTAGGATAGTTTTAACATCTTCACTGCTTCCTAAATCTGCCGAGACACCTTCATCTAACCTACCGGCTGAACTTAACAGCTCGGACACCGGTTTACCGGAATTTAACAATTCGTACGCCTCTTTATAAATACCTAATACCTGTAAAGCTTTTTTGGATTTGTCTTTTTTTGTATCGGTTTCCTGCCTGACAACAGCTTTTTCCATAGTTTGCAAATCCGCAAGAATTAATTCAGTCTCAATTGTTTTCATATCATCGTCGGGACTTATCGAACCCTCCCGCACAATATTCTCATCCTCAAAATCCCTTAACACATGGGCAATAGCCCCAACCTCCCGGATATGACTTAAAAACTTATTTCCAAGCCCCTGCCCTTCCGCAGCGCCTTTAACTAACCCTGCAATATCTACAAATTTAACGGTTGTTGGAGTAATTTTTTTTGTGGGTGCGCCGGTTTCCTGCTCAAAAATCTGCGCGATTTTGTATAGTCGTGGGTCAGGCACGTCAACTATACCTATATTCGGCTCGATTGTGGCAAACGGGTAGTTTGCTACTAAAGCCTGCTGCCGTTTTAATAAGGCGTTAAAGAGTGTTGATTTGCCCACGTTTGGTAGGCCTATGATGCCAATAGAAAGACTCATACTACTTTAAAGTGTAGTAGGTTGCCCTACCCTTTCCCTCTCTTTTTATTAAACCCAATCTTATCAATTTATCAAAGTCCAAAGCCCTGGTAGCTCTTGCTCTATCAGTCAGCTTGGAATAATCCGAGTCGGTTATAAACTCATGCTCTTCAATGTGATTTAGCATTTTCTGGTGGTAGTCTTTTAGCGAAGTTGTCGGATCAACACCAACTTTAGTTAACTCTACGGACACGCGTAGCAATTCATCAACTATTCCGTCAGTAAAGTATTCCATCCATTTAGTAAAGTCTAAATTATTCTTTATTTCGTAATAATTACCAAACACACCGACATTCTGGAAGTATTTGGTGACATTTTTGTTGTAGTAATTCTCAAAACTGAACAAATTGAATGTATCTAAACCCATATTCGCCAGCAATAACTTGGTCAATAGCCTTACTGTTCTGCCATTCCCATCCACAAAAGGATGAATTATTACAAATTGCTTATGGAACAACCCCGCAAGTAATACAGAATCGATATTTTCCTCGTTTTTGTTTACAAACTCTAGTAATTCAGCTACCAACGCATCTACATCTTTGGCATCTGGAGGTAAATACACAGTTTCACCCGTACTGGGATTATTAACAACTACAGGAACATTTCTATAACTACCTATTTTTTCTCTTGGCAAAAGATCAGTTACAACTTTTTTGTGAATAGCTAGCACAAGTTCATCATCAACTTTTATGTTTTTTCCTAATAGTTTCTTCAAATAAATTAAAGCGTCATTGTAGTTAAGCACTTCCTTTTCACTATCTCTAGCATGCTCTGGTTTGTTTTTTAGAATTTTTTTAACCTCGGTTAATGGTAACGGGTTACCTTCGATGCGTGTGGAAGAATGTACAGACAAACTTACTGCATTTTTTTCTAACCTCATTTTAACCGTGTCTGGAAAACGTTTATTATTTAACAGTGTTTTTATCATTGTAATCTGCTTGATATTATCAAGTAATTTGGGAGTTATCGTATATTTAGGCTTAAATTTCATAGACGAATATTAGACAATAATTAGACGATTGTCAATTGCGCTCACAATTAGATGACGAAATTAGCTGATTTACGATGTAATTATAGCTCTGAAACAAATTTTTTAATGAGTGTAGGTTATTATTATATGTACAAAAATTAATCAAAGAACGTTTTTCTACCCCAATACTTCTGTGATCCTCACCTTCCCGAAATACCCCATTTCCAGCAAATCTTTATCTTTCGTCAAAAACACATCACACTCTGCTTATGCCGCTGAATGTAGTTGGAGGTTGTCTTCGTAATCTGCGGTTGGTCCGGAAAGGGATTTATGTACAAGTTCCGGTGTAATGGTCACAAGGTTAAATGCATTAAACAAAGTAGAAAACTTGGTGTTTGGTACTTTGTGTTTGTAAACGTATATCCATGTACCTATTGACGAAATTGATAAATACGCCTTTGAGCCTGATAGCTTCCGTTTAAGGATTATATCCCTGTCTTCCGCTATGTCTATAAATATATTTGTATCAAGAAATACGTTTTCCATATTTTTCTTCAAGGTGTTTCAAATACAATTCTTTTCTCTTTTTGTAAGAGTAATTTTTACCGGTTTTAAACGCTTTTGACAGTTTATCCAGGGCTTCTTGTGTTGTAATAATTGAACCATTTGTATACGGCTCTATAACACCAATAATTTTAGACCTGTGTACTAAATAAGTGCTTTTCCCTTTAGCCAAGGAGTCCTGCAACCGCATGGATTCCGTGCGTAATTCAGTTGTTGAAATGTAATCCATGTGGAAATTATATGTATAGTTAAGTGTATAGTCAAGTGTACATTAGTAAACTGCGTGGAAATATTGAAAATTAGCATGGTGTACAATAAAACAATGAACAACATTAGTAGATCTGAAATACAAATAGCAGAGTCGCAGGGACCTGACCCCTTCATGACCACATCCGTTTACCAAGATACGTGTGAACGGCTAGTTGAATTTTACGCACAACGGCTACCTAACAACGAAACAGCTTTTAAACAGCGGTTAGTGTCACATTCTGTAAATGCGATAGTTGACTTGCACCATGCTCGGCAGGACGGACAAATGGAATTGGCTGACGTAGTCGAAAAAATAAAATGCTTACAAACTGTAATTAGACCAAACTTTACAAGCGGTGAGTGGCGAGGAACTGAGCAGGGTATTTTAGGTGAGGTGTGTGCAAGATTAGCATTTGAAGAATTGGGATTTAGCACTTACCCACCGACGGACGAGGAAGATATAGAGGGTGGGATTGATTTTACGGTGTCGGGAAAATTAGCTAATGAGAGAACCGTGCATTTTGCTGTACAAGTGAAAACTATAACAAAAGCGAAAGAACCCGACGTTTATAATCTAAGTCACGAACCTGAGATTCATGCAACACAAAAAGTAATTGCGTGGAAATATACAGATAAAATGACCGGTTATTTGAGTCGTAAAGGGTCTACTGCGCTTCCTTTGCTGGTAATTGTGCCGGGTGGTATGCATAATGACAAAGTAGGATATAATATAACAAACGGAAGGCCAACTGAGACTTTCGTACAGGAGTTGTGGGCTAAATTGGAGCCCATAGTAGCGGGAGCCGAGGAGAAGTGATGCCTTGGCGGGAAAAATTTTGAGTGCGGAATGTAAGAGAGTGCAGGAGATAAATGAGCGCATTGCTAACGGCGATGAGCTGGTTACCGATGAAGAAATGGCTTTTGCCGAAACTCACACAGCAATGTGTGCCGAATGCGCGCAGCATGCTCTTGCACTCACAGCGCATCGTGTTCAGAATTGAATTCCAAATTTCATAGGAGCCCTCAAGGTCGAAAACCGCTGGGGGCTCTTTTTTTGCACTTAAATTTGTAAAAAAGTAACAATTAAAAAAATTTTAATATAGCATTCACAATAAAGCCCGGATGTTTTACAATGGAAGTCCTACCATCTTCCAAAAAACATTCGGGCTTTGTTGTGCACAAATTTAGGTTTGTGTCTGTTAAAGTGAAAATCCAAATATGAGAGCGAGGCCGACGATAACTATAATAATTACTAAATACGTCACCGCCGGACCAAAAAAACATTTCGCCTTAATTTGCTTGTTGGTTCTTTCCAACAAATTAAGACTTTGCATGTTTTGGGTTTTTGGATTACCAACCCCAGGACTGCACATCCTGCCCAGTTAACCTATGGGTAGTCGGTTGCTTTCAGACTATTCCGCTGAGCGGAATGCGTCCGGACCCGCGAGTGTCAAAGCTACAACAATTGGAGGGTCGTAGCTTTTATCCCAAACGGGCACAAGCCCGCCGGCTTCGCCGATCTGTTTTAACACAGATTCGAGCTCAGCGAGGTTGTCATATCCCGCACCGGGAATAGTGACTCCGCGGATCGCCAGACGCAGCAGGTTACCCTGCTCGTCAAAAAAAGCGACCAAAACAAACTCTGTGGTCTTCTCCACTCCAAATCCACTATAAAATAGATAAAGGGCTTGGAGTGAAGCTCGAACAGTTTAAAACACACACCCAGCAGCGATCGAATAAGACTAACGCTTATCACCGCTGGGCCGCAAAGAGACTTTTTAGCTTCCAAAAATAAGGAAGCAAGGATACTAACCTAAATTAGCAACCTAATTTTTTTATTTTTTTTGTTGCTCGTGCAGAGATTAATCTACTCATCCGGCTATCCATAACCCAGGACCCGGCCGAGCCTCCGAATATTAAACATCGGAGCACCTCTTCTTCCTGCACAGCTAACCGTAGTTGCTGTTTCATAGGAAACGTTTTTTTCACAAGTATTGGGTTACCAACCCTTAGCAACTTGTGGAAATGCCTTTTCTCCTCGACTGGGCTTTTTTTGGTTGTTCGCCAGCCTTAGCAAGTCACCGCTGTAATAGCGGGGGTCGCTTGCTTTGGAGCTTTGTTCGACATTTCAACGTACCGCTGTCTAGGCGGTTTGAGGGAGCTTCTGTCTTTGAGCTCCAAAAAAAGATGATCAATCAAACAGATGCGGCCACAAACCCCTTAGCAGGGCCTCCAGATCCGCAACTGTTTCGGGCTCGGGAATACCTTCCCCGTAGTCCGCTTTTACTGCCGCGAGCAAACGCTCGACGCTGATCTGGACTGACTCGGTAATTACTCCCGACTCTTTTTCCACACTCTCGATCACCTGATCGAGGGTTTCTCCGTTCTCCCTCGCTAACTTCAACTCAGCAAGGGAAATGTTCGTGTCATCATCGTCAGAGGTTTCCGTAATGAAAACCTCGGCCCCCTTAAGGGAATCTGGTTGCTGCAGTTTTACCTGCACACTCAGATTTCCAAAGAATTCGTACAGTTTTTGGATGAACCTATACTCCCCCGGCGTTGCCATGGGATTCTTAAGTTCACCCGAACTCAACGCTGGGTGGTAGTTCGACCCTACGATGAGTAGGTCCTCACTGTGCCAGCGCACAACCCCCTCCCTCGCATCGACTTCGTCGTATGTGACGACTCCCTCGATGCTACTTAGGGTAGCGACGGGAAGTTGCTCCTCAAACACTGCCCGTCGGATCTCCCCGACGTATGTAGCGGGCCAAAAGGCCCTCGGGTAAGCTCCCTCCTTTTGTACGCGCTTTTCAATTTCTGCTAACACCGCGTACACCTCGGAGCCGTACCCGGACACGGCCTTCAGTGCCGCGTCTTTCAGCCTTCTTAAGGCCGTGTTGTGATCGAACTTCTTTTCTATTACTGTTACCCTAGCCATTTCTACCTCCTATATAGGTGGGCATGGCTGCCCTTAAAACAAGCAAAATACTGCGAGTGGGCACGAAACCCGCATTGCTTATTTTTTTGTTTTGCCCAAAAAACATTTAAACTTTTGCTTAAACGCAATTTGGGAAAAGCAATGTTAGTTAATTGGCTGATTTCTCTACTTAAGTAAAGCACTCACCTAGCAACGACCACAAATTATTGTTTGTCGCCGCTGGGCCGCAAAGAGACTTGAAACACCAAAAACGTAATTTGCTTTGGCATTTCAAAAAATGTCAGATTTATTCGAGTCACCCGGAGGCAGGGTTCTCAGGCGTGTGCATTTCGGCACAACGCAAGGACACACATTTTACTGTGTGGAGGTCAGTGAGTTTGCATATCTGACATTATGCAAAACTATGACATCATGTTTCATGTTGGAGGGGCTCCTGATCTCTCACGCCCTATGTTTATCTTGCTGTTAC
>CAZBWW010000004.1:0-52634 GCA_964496005.1 uncultured Candidatus Saccharibacteria bacterium
TATAAAGAACGATATGTCGGCAAAACTGCACAAATTAATTGAAAAGTCATGGGTTGAAAAAGATGGCAAATACTTACTTGCCCAACGTGGGACAACGGAAAAACATCATTCGGGCGTATGGTCACTGCCCGGCGGTAACGTGGAATTAGATATTACAGACTCGATACTTGAAAAAACCTTAAAAAAGGAAATTAAAGAAGAAATAGGAATTGCTGTGGCGGATCAAATGCAACTTATCTACAACAACAGTTTTATTAAAGACAGCGACGGTTCTCATGTGGTAAATTTAACGTTTTTGTGCAAATGGCAAGCAGGTGAGGCAAAACCGCTGGAGGATACTGCAAAGGTTGCGTGGTACACTATGGAAGAATTGCAGAAATTAGAAAACGCACCAGATTTTTTGGTTAAAGAAATAGAGAAATTGGTAAAATATACAATATGACTACAAAAATACTCTTCATCCACCACTCAACCGGTGGGCTGTTAATTCACCAAGGTAAAGTAAGAGAACAACTAAAAGAAAAAGCGCCGGAAATTGAGTTTTGGGATCACGGCTACAATTTATATAAGCATTTTCCACAAAAATTGGCTGATCTAGCCGCGAACAAATTAACTTTTCACACCGGCTTAAGCGACGCACGTGGAAACCAAACCGGCAAAGATTTTAATATAAACTTGACAAATAATAACCCCGGTGATTTTGAAGCAATTTTTACTGCTGGCTCAGAATCAGGTACTGAGCTTGGAAACACATTAAAAAATATTTTAGACTTTGATGTTATTGCATTTAAAAATTGTTTTCCCACTACGAAAATCGACTCTACTTCAAGGCTGGAAAAATATATAAAAAATTATATTGCGATGAGAGAGTCGTTCAAAAAATATCCGCAAAAACTATTTATTCCATTTACTCCACCGCCACTTAGAAAATCGATGACTAAACCTGAGTATGCAACCCGCGCGCAGGATTTTGCAAAATGGCTAAAATCCGAAGACTTTTTAAAAAACCAAAAAAATATTGCGGTATTTGATTTTTTTAATTTGCTTGCGGATGAAGGCGGCTATCTTAAACCTGAATACTGCAACCCACTTTTTTTTGATTCCCACCCTAATAAAAAAGCTAATGAGCTGAATGGGAAAAAGTTTGTACAATTTCTGGTTGATCAAATTACTAGTTTTAGTACCAATTAGTTTAATTTGATATTTTTGGTATAAAAGCAAAGTCTCCCACACAAAAGCAAAATAAATACCTAAATTGATAGAAAAGGTCGAATTTGTTTTTCCGCAAACTCGACCTTTAACCTCTTTGTTAACTTTTTTGCCCACGGATCTGCCTAATGTGACTTAGCACAAACTCCACCCCTAAAGCAATGAAGATATAACCCGAAAGCAAAACTAGCACTAACCCGGACACAACCCAAACACTTACTGCATCCATATACTCCGTTAGTAAACCGGCTAGAAACAAACCCACAAAAGCGCCAAATGTGTTAACGGAGCTTCTGATAGAGTTTGTTGTCGACCTGATCCTAGCCGAAATGTGGTAATTGGAAAACGTGGACAATACTGGATTTCTGCCTCCACGCCCTACCTCGTGAAGTAAAAACCCACCCACCAATACCAACATTGCGTCACTAAAAAACCAGCTGACAATTAGCATGGGTAAACCCGTTAGCAAGATTACAAACCCTACATGCAGTTTTTCTACTTTACATAGACGGGCAACTAACGCAGCCCCGATCGCTGAGCATGCAGACACCCCAACCCACATACCGCCTAGCAACATTGTATCTACACCGCCCTCTTCGAATATTGGCGCCCAAAACATATTGAACGCTTGATACGCCATTGCTGACACGAAAGATACAGCGAGAATAAAGCGTAATGGTGGGATTCGTGCACTTATCTTTAGCGACTCAGTTATGGATCCTTTTTGCTCTTCTCCATCTTCGACAGCCCTATCCGGCAGTTTTCTCGTTATGGCAACGCCTACAAGAAAACCTGCAAAACAAGTTAGTGCTGACAGGAACCACGGATATTCCAAGCCGAACGTACTGCCGATGTATGCACCACCAAGTGCAGTGAAAACAGCTACAACCTTAGAAACCGCATCGGTGTTTGCTATCGTCTTGTGCGCAACAGCATGCTCAACATTATTTCTCAACCAGGCTTCCAAAGCCTCTGACTTGAGTGATGCAGCAACTGCAACAATAATTTCTGCGACAACAAACACCAGATACGTATTCCCAAACCCATAAAGAACATCGCCGATTGCGTACACTAACAGCCCAGCCAAATACACCCTTGTTTGCCCAACTTTATCGGCTAGACTGCCTGTAAACGGATCCACTATGCTGTGCAATAGCATATATGCCATGTTGACCTGAGTTGCCTCAAACAAAGTCAGCCCATTCTTAGTCAAAAAAAGCACATAAGTCACTATGAACCATCCGATAGAGGCACTCTCGAACGCTTTCAAAATAATAAAAGCATTCGTAATTTTTTTGGCTACTTGCCCATTCATTATTCTCTCCTTTTTTAGGCGTTACATTTTGCGCCAAGTAAGCCCCTGAAAAAGAAAGTTTATTGAGATTTTTTTTTGAAAAGTATCCCGAAACAGCCCCATTTTCAGAGGCCTGCCCGAGTCAAAAGTTAACTAACCAGAACAAACCCCATATCTAGAGGTAAATGAATTACCACCAACCTTTTTGGCGGTATTACATGAAGGCATATTAGTAATGTTCTTAAGCATATGATTAGTCATAATGTTGAAAGTGTAACTTATTCGCATAATAGTGTCAACTATAGGTTAGATTGTTAGTTTTGGCTTAACGCATTCTACATCAAATAGATGTGCTTCGTTTAGAACCTACAATTTTCTAATAACCAATGTTTTCTTTTTAAACGAATAACTAACCTAATTTGTTTTAAAATGGTACAAAATCAAGTAAAATAAGGCAATGTATTACTCACAACTGCTAGGCAAAACAAAGAAAGAAGCCCCAAAAGACGAAGAGAGCCTAAACGCCCAGTTACTAATTCGCGGAGGTTTTATACAAAAAGAATTAGCCGGGGTATATGCGTATCTACCATTAGGGTTAAGGGTATTAAAAAAGATTAGTGAAATTTTACGCGAGGAAATGCTCGAAATTGGTGGACAGGAGGTTTTTCTAGGATCATTGCAGGATCCGGAATTATGGAAAAAAACCAACAGATGGGCTGATGATGTAATTGATGTCTGGTTTAAAACCAAATTAAATAATGGTACCGAAGTCGGACTTGCAAACACACACGAAGAGCCGTTGACAAAAATTTTAAGCAATTATGTACAATCGTATCGCGATTTACCACTATACGCGTTCCAGTTTCAAACAAAATTCAGAAACGAGTTGCGTGCACGAAGCGGATTAATGCGAACACGAGAATTTATAATGAAGGATTTGTATTCATTTAATAAAGATCAAACTGAACTGGATATTTTCTACGACAGAGTATCTGAGGCTTACAGACGGTATTTCAACAGGCTTGGAATTGGCGATATTACCTACTTAACATTTGCAAGCGGAGGCGCGTTTAGTAAATATAGTCATGAGTTTCAGACTCTATGTTCAACGGGCGAAGACACTATTTACTTAAGCCGCGAAAAAAAGCTAGCTGTAAACAAAGAGGTCTATACTGATGAGGTACTTGCTGAGCTTGGACTTAACCGAGACGGGCTAGAAGAAGTAAGAGCTGTCGAAACAGGTAATATTTTTAAATTAGGCACTAAATATTCTGAACCTTTAGGCCTAAAATATCTTGATGAACAAGGTAAGGAACAACCTGTTATTATGGGATGTTACGGCATAGCACCCAGCAGATCAATGGGAACAATAGCTGAAATAATGAATGATGAAAAAGGGTTGATCTGGCCTGAAAGTATTGCACCTTTTAAGGTACATCTAATAGGCATAAATTTAGATGACAAGTTTGTCGTTGATAAAGTAAATTCTCTTCATGAGAAATTATTGGAACTGGGTATTGAGGTGCTTTACGACGACAGAGAAAACGCATCTGCAGGTGAAAAATTAGCGGACGCTGATTTAATTGGGTGCCCCTATCGCGCGGTTGTATCAAAAAAAACTGATAGCAACGTAGAGGTAAAAAAGCGAAACGAGAACGAAGTAAAATTAATGAGCGTGGAAGATTTTATCGCTAGTTTACAAAAAAATACCTAAAATTATAATTATTCAGTAATTCCCAAACTAGGATTTACATTTATGTCAGCCAGTGCTTTTGGCTTATTGTTAAAATACGCTGCAGAGGCTATGTATATTGCATTATCCGTGCATAGACCAATTGGAGGAATACTTACAGGAATTCCTATATTTTTTGCTGCTAACTTCATTCGAGAACGCAGCTGCGTATTTGCTGAAACACCACCTCCTAATAAAATGGTCCGCGCATTGTATTTTTCTGCCGCTACGCATGTTTTTTTAACTAAAACATCAACAACAGCACTTTCAAATTCGCAGGCAATTACTTCTGGCGGGTAGTTTTCTAGTAAATTGTCATGCTCAACTCCCCTTTTTACTGCTGTCTTTAAGCCTGAAAATGAAAAGTCAAAATCCTCATCGGTAATTTTTGGCCGTGGAAATTTTCCTGCAAGAGTATTATGTTCACATTTTGCTGCTATTAATGAGAGCTTAGCGCCCCCAAGATAATCGGCAATTCCCAACAACCTAGCCGTTTTATCAAATGCTTCCCCCGCCGCATCGTCTACCGTTCCACCTAAATAAACCAGGTCTCCATGCCCCCGCATTAATACCAAGTCAGTATGTCCGCCGCTAACAATTAGTCCTACCGCAGGAAAATCTATTTTTATTGGCGAAAAATTACTATACTCAACGAAATTCCCATAAATATGTCCGACTAAATGATTTACCGGAATTACTGGCAATTCCCAAGCCACACCCAACGCCTTTGCCGCCGACACACCCACTATTAATGACCCTATCAGACCAGGTCCAACCGTAACGGCTATTGCGGCTATTTCCCGTGAAGCTGACTCGCGGGAAATACCTGCTTTTTGCAGAGTTAAGTCAAGAACCGGAACGATAAATTCGACTTGTTTTCTGGCGGCAATTTCCGGCACAATTCCACCGGTCTTTTCGTGTAGCTCTCTCGACGAAGCCACTGCTTCCGAAATAACTTTTACACCGTCTTCGACGATTGCAGCTGCCGTTTCATCACATGATGTTTCTATTCCTAATATTTTCATATGAGAATTATAATATTAAAACACACCAATACTAAAATCCTGCAAAAGTCTTACATATAATAAATATGACCTCCACTCAATACTGTAATAAAACATATCGTAAAGCAAATGCACACCTACACCAAGCGCCACAAATAATAACCAGCTATATTTTAGTTTGTTTTTTATTACTAAAAACAATAATAATAAGAATCCCACAAGCTCCCACGAATGTAAAAATAAATATACTTTACCGGACTGATTAAAATACATACCTGTAAAAAATTCGTAAAAATTAAAGCGGAAACCGGTGTGTAAAAAATAATCAATAAAATGATCCGTATCCATAAGTAAGGTAACACCTAATCCAATAAAATAATTTCGGAGAGTAAGGAAATCTTTTCTTAACAAGTAAACCAAAAGTGCTCCCAAGGAGTAAGCAATAACATGCCCAAATTCATGCATAACCAGACCATAAAATTCCATTACTAAATTGTAACAAATAGGCGATATGAGATAATAGTAAGACTATGCTGATAGATTCCCATGCACACCTACCCTACAATAGAACAGACGCCCAAAAAATTGTAGAAAACGCATTAACCGAAGGCGTAACAAAAATTATTACGGTTGGCACTTCACTTTCCGACAGCGAACACGCAGTCGAAATGACCAAGTGGTTTGATAATGTTTATGCAACAGTTGGGGTATATCCTCACGAAGAGCTGACTACCGAAATTGATGTTATAGAAAGGGAATTAGAGAGAATACTGTTAAACAATAGGAAAAGCCTTAGTAACACACAAACCAACCAAAATACACTAAATTCGAAAATTGTGGCAATAGGCGAATGCGGGATAGATATCACAAATTGGGCAAATCAGAGACCAGTTCAACAACAAATACAGCTATTTGAAACACAAATAAAACTGGCCCAGAAATATAATTTGCCAATAGTAATCCACAATCGCAACGGAAACACGCAAGTTATAGATTTGTTGGAAAAATACTACGGAAACAGAAAAAATACCGCTAAAAACAACAGCGTAACCGGTGAGCAAACAGACAACCAACAAAACACATCTGTTGCTCAATCACTAACTACAGGAGTCGCGCACTGCTTTGATGGCACCTGGGAACATGCCCAGCAGTATTTAGACTTAGGTTTTTTCATTTCTTTTTCAGGATTCATTACTCACAACAGCAAAAAATACTTACATGAAACTGTAAAAAATGTCCCACTTGATAAATTCTTAATCGAAACCGATTCCCCGTATATATTACCAAAAGGGCTAGACCCCGCAACTACAAAGAAAAATGAGCCTAAAAATGTTAAAATGATCGCACGGAAAGTATCCGAAATTAAAGAACTGCCCATAGATGAGATATGTAAACACTCATTTGCCAATACCTGCACCCTGTTTACTATTTAAAATGGGTGGAAATAGAAGCCGAAAACCGGCGTTTGAGTTGCGCGAATAAAATAAAATACAAAAATTATGATCGCAGAATTTGTACTAAAACACGATAAACAAGTTACACGAGCATTAGAATTTCTACCGGGTTTTTTAACCTGGTCCTTTATATTATCCCCTATTTGGCTTGGGCTATTGTTTCCTCCTGCAGTAATTTATTTAATTGCGTTCCTAACGATTTACTGGAGTTACATGGCAATAAAACAGACTTTAGGTTTGTTGCTCGGATATCCGCAGTATAAAAAAGAGATGGCGACGGATTGGTGGGCTGAGTGTCAAAAATTAACCTTTATCGACTTACCTGATAAAGAAACTTTGCCCGATTCACTCCAGGCTGTAAAGCAGTTTATTGTTATTCCGGTTGTAAACGAGCCACGAAATGTGTTGGAACCGGCTCTAAATGCAATATATAACCAGACATTTCCCGTCAGCCAAATTACTGTTGTATATTCGATTGAGGCAAAATATGCCGAAGAAGTGAAAAAGACTATTTACGATATACTGGGCGACCGCATTAAGGACTTTCACGCATTTTATATTTTTGAACATCCGGCCGGCATCGAGGGCGAGGCTATTGGCAGCGGGGGTGGAAACCGAACCTGGGGTGCAAAACACGCGGTTGCTGAGCTACAAAAAAAGGGCGAAGACATAAAAAACTATATTTTTACAAATTTTGACGCTGATCACGTACCCGACCGCCAGTTTTTTGCTCGTATAACACATTTGTACTTAACTATCGACAAACGCTACAATCGCTTCATTGCCACCGCGGTTCATCTTTTTAACAATAACCACTGGAACGTACCTTCTATGATGAGGATTGAAGCAAATTTCGTAACTTTAGGCACACTCGCCAACCGCAGCTTATTTTGGAAAAAAACCTCAATGACAATTGATACTTTCGCAAGTTTCACAAATTCACTACAAACGTTAATAGACGCTGATTATTGGGATGTGTCTTCCGGTGCCGACGATACAACTTATTTTTGGCGGGCATTTTTTGCACGTGATGGGGATTTTAAGGCAGAAAAGCACTATATCCCATATTCAGCAGACGCCGTTGAAAGCTCAACATACATAAAAGCACATAAAAGCTTATACAAACAGCTTTTGCGTTGGGGTTGGGGTGTTGTAGAAATTCCCATATCCGTAAAAGAATTCTTGATAAATGACCGAATTCCAACAGGCACCAAAATATTATGGATTTTCGATCACCTAAAAACACGTGTTTTTTTAATAAATGTTGTTTTTATTATTACTTTTGGCTTTGGGCTATTAACCCTCGTAAATCCTAACATTAAGCAAACCAGTTACGCGTACATCTTGCCAAGCGTTATGAGTATTATCTTAACTTTTACACTTTTGTTTATTTTTCCGGCAATTTATTATCGCTCAAAACTAACACCGCCCATCCCAAAAGATTGGCCGATCTGGAGACGATTATTATTATTTTTGGAAGGATTTCTCGTTATATTTAATTTGCTGACTTTTTCTTTCATCCCAATGGTAGAAGCACAAACCCGTATGATGTTCGGTAAAAAAATGAAAGACCTGTATCATACCCCAAAAATGAGAAGAGTTGGCAGTGAAACGTAGCCCTGAAAAATATTATGCTTAAACTACCGGACATTTTTACAAAAACCGAAAACAAAAAGTACTTATTGATATTTTTGGCGTTAAATTTGTTTTTGGTGGTGTTTCAATTACTATATTTAGTTTTTCGTTTTAGTTACATAAATACCGAAATTCCTTTTTTTTACACAAATATATGGGGAGACAGCCAGCTAGCTCAAAAAAATCGCCTTTTTTTACTTCCCATGTTAACCGCACTTTTAATTCCCGCCGGAGTTTTTTTCTTTTATCTGGCGAAAAAATATTTTATCTTATTTGCGGATAAAATCGTCCTAGGCGCTATTACTGTTACAAACACACTTTTAACTTTGTCTCTTGTGAGAATCGTACACATCGCGTCAAGTCCCTTTTCCCCGTTAATTAAACCGGAATTGGTTCCGCTTGGTATTCCCTTTGGTGTAGTTTTCGCGCTTACTTTTTTACTTACCCCAAAATTTATAAATTATTATAAATCAATCGGAATTGTGACTAATCCTAAAGTACACTCTCATCCGGGTATGACGCTTGAGACGCCGTCCGCGCGCGGTGCTGGACTTATTTTCGCCATTGCATTAATCGGTGTGAGCATAATGTTCGTCGGCGTGTCTAAACTGCTTGTCGGTATTTATCTTGCAACATTTCTAATCGCAGTTCTTGGTCTTATTGACGACTATCAAAATACACATCCGAAATCAAAATTCGCTTTTTTGGAAAATCCATTTATTAGATTAGGGCTTGTGAGTTTAATTGTGCTTTTGCCGGTTATATTCGGAGTTAGAATCAATACAATTAATAATCCGTTTAATGGGTTGATTGATTTTTCAGCGGTTACTGTCCAAATCGGCACTTTAACCATTCCGTGGTTGTCTATTGTTATTACTGTGTTATGGATTGTGTGGGTCCAAACTGTGTTATCGTGGTCAAACGGAGTCGACGGCCAATACGGCGGGATTGTCGGTATTGCTTGTATTGTAATTGCGATTTTGGCATTACGATTTGTACCGCTTACCACAGTAGATTTGCAAATGGCACGAATTGCGGTAGTCGCTTCAGGCGCGGCATGGGGACTAATGAGGTACACGTGGTTTCCATCCAAAATTATGTGGGGGTTTGGGGCATACGCCGCGGGACTTATTATTGCTGTGACTTCGGTTATGATTGAGGCAAAAGTTGCTGTCGCTACAATTATTATTTTAATCCCGTTTTTAGATGCGATTGTCACAATCATTAGGCGTGCGATAAAAGGGAAAAATCCGTTAAAAGCTGATAAAGGCCATTTGCACCACTTTCTGCATAAAAAGGGTTGGGGTGTTAGAAGAATTGCAGTTTTTTACTGGCTGGCAACAGCGGTATTTGGATTTATCGGCATTGTGTCCGCAGATAAGGATTTATTGCTGCTTGTACTAACTTTCGGTGGATTGGTCGCCTTTGCTATATTAGGTTTAATTGTTTCGCTGCAACTACAAGACAAACTAAAACAACAGCAACTTGAGTAAGCAGTCCCCACGGCAAAGGGGCCTGAAATTGCATTTTTTTCTGAATATTTGTAATTGGCTGCAACCATTTAGGTTCTTTTTCCATGAAAATATAGGGACCTTCCAATGCATCCGGTAAAACAGAAGCGATACCGCACAAAAAAACATTAACTGCCAAAGCAGGATCGTTAATTACCCATAATGTGTAATAAGTAAAGGTAAGCCCCACACCAATCCCTATTGCTAAATCGGCCATAACGGCTATCGGCCGCCACCCTTTGCGTCTCTCGTCTTTTTTCGTATTTGAATAAAAATCCCAGTGCGGCACTTTATCGCCCACAAAATGCATAAAAAAAGAGAGTGGCACTGCTAATATTGGGTTTGTTAGTGAAGTGCCAATGGCAACTCCAACAAATACATGTGGTGTTAAAAGCATAATTCGTGAATTTCACTATATAACTTTGTATTTGGCTTTTCAACTTCGGTAAACATTCGGCTAGCCGCATTTACACCCACTTTATACTTACCTCACTTTTTTTGTTTTTTCAGTACTTTTTCAGAATTGTGAGGTATAATTTGTACTAATATGGAAAGTAGCAATAAACATGGCTACGACATAAAATCGAAAAAAAACATAAACTTGCCAAAAATACTTCTTGTTGAAGATGACGACAAATTAGCCAAAACTATCACAAATCTACTAGATAATGAATATGACATGGAAATAGCAGGAACCGTTACCGAGGCTTTATTTAAAGTTAAAACAAAAAATTTTGACTTATATGTTATTGATATTATTTTGCCTGATCGAAGCGACAGAAACGGACTAGATATTTGTAAAGCCGTTAAAGAAAATAATGAAAATTCGGCAATTTTAGTGCTAACAGGTAAAAGTGCTATTAATTACAAACTTGGCGCATTCAACATTGGGGTTGATGATTACCTGTGCAAACCATTTAATTATTTGGAATTACGCGCAAGACTAAAAGCCCTACTTAACCGCGTGCACCAAATAAATTCTCAAAAGCTCGAAGCTACGGATGCAAATACGGGAACCGCATTTAAATTAGGACTCCACGATTTAAGTCTGGATACCAGAGCACGATTAGTACAGCGTGGTACCAAAAAAATTAACTTACGAAGACGTGAATTTGATTTACTACAATGCATGCTCAAAAATTCCGGACAGGTTTTTTCGAGAGATGCGCTTATTAAAGGTGTCTGGGAAGGCCGTGAAATTAACCACAACACGGTTGACGTACATGTTAAGAATTTGCGCGAAAAAATAGACGACCCGTTTACTAAAAAAATAATTCAAACAATCTATGGAATCGGTTACAAAGTGGAATAACTATACAAATACAGCTTATGTTAAACCGCCGCGGGAATTAATGCGCGAACGGGAACACGCGTTGGCACTTGTAAGACTCAATGAACAAGCAAAAACTTTAAATAATTTCGTACTGTACAAGCTGAGAGAATATAACCAATTGACAAGCATAGGCTATATGGCATCGAGTATACTTCATGACCTTTCTAATCCGTTAAGTGTTGTTTTACTAAATTTGGAGGTTTTACAAGACAAACTGAAAGATGATGAAACTGTTAATTTGGCCTTACTAGGCGCGCAGGAGATGGCAAAAACTATTAAAACATATAATCAATCTTTACGAAATGACAAAAGCACATCCGACATTAATGTGTACACCGAACTTACCGGCATTAAAAAAATGCTTGAGTACACACTTAGAGCTGAAAACATATTTTTTGAAATTAACGGCGATAAAAACATCCAAATTAACGGAAATAGAACAAAATTTACACAAGTAATCCTTAACCTTGTAACTAATTCTATTGATGCATTAAAGAAAAGCGCTAAAAAAGAGAAAAAAGTTGAAATAAGTTGTGAAAGCACAAACAGTAAAAAACAAGCTCAAACAAGCATAAAAGTATTGGACAACGGCTGTGGCATACCCGAACCATACATCAAAAGAATATTTGATCCATTTTATACTACAAAAAAAGATGGCAAAGGCTTGGAAAAAAATCTGGGTTTGGGGCTTTTTATCTGCAAAAAAATAGTGGAAGATGATTTTGGAGGATCTCTTAAGATTGACTCGAAAGTTAAAAAATATACGAGGGTGCTAATACAAATTCCGGCAAAACTAGTATAATGGCAGCATTCGCTTGTAACTGTTATGCTACTACATGGAGGGTTGGCAGAGCGGTAATGCAGCGGCTTGCTAAGCCGTCACGGTGTAAAAACCGTGCGTGGGTTCAATTCCCACACCCTCCGCCAGCATGTACCTCAGACTATTCGTTGTAGTAGTGTAATACGGCACTTGTTAGCACTTACGTAACGCCGGAACTTCGAAAAAAGTGGCAACTATTTATTCACTTGGTGTACAATATACATAATGGTCATAATGGATTCCGCAGCAAAATATTTAGGCTACAAAAAAGCTTCTGAACCGGACACCAAAACCGAAGTTGCTGAAATTTTCCCAAAAGAAAAAAGAACAACCGTATACGCGTGGGAAGCACAATCAAGACCCGCTATCCAACAGCTAAATAAAAAGACCACAAAAACGTTAATGATAATCGGTATCATTGTTGCAATACTAATGCTCGCAATGCAAGAGTTTATGTTAATTTTAGTTGTTTTGAGCTTTGTATTTGTCATTTACATGATTGGGCAAATTCCGGCTGAAACAGTTAAACTTGAAATTACAAACCAAGGGGTAGTATATAACGGCACTTTTTACGCTTGGGACGAATTGGTGCACTTTTTTTTCATTGACAGGCAAGGATTGGAAATATGCGTGGTTGATGTCAAAAACGGTATTCCCGCTCGGTTATTTATGACAATGAACCCAGGGGACCACGAAAAAATTAAAGGTATACTTGAACAGCACCTAACCTTTTTGGAAGAAGAACCAAAGACCTTTGCCGATAAAACATTTGAAAAAGTAGTGGGTAAACTGGAACTGGAAAAGTAGCTGCGCTTTTATTTTCTTCCGTTTTTTAAACTTTCGTATTATGTTATCCCGTACTCTGTAGCTCACAAAAACAGATTAAAATAATACGTAGCATTGGCGGTAAAATCAACTGCAAATAGTTTTACTTCAAATGCAATTTTAAAGCTGCCGAATTTTTAGGCGGTGTTAGTGGTAAAATACCATTATCTTTGTGCCCGTAGCTCAGAGGATAGAGCGCAACGTTGCGGACGTTGAAGTCGGGGGTTCGAATCCCTCCGGGCACGCCATTAAAAAAGTGGATTAACAAAGGTGTTAATCATCATTTTTATTCCTGCTTAGTCATTTCGGCAGCTACGGCAAGAAAAACACCCGTTACGGAGCTTTCCAATCTTAACTTGGTTGTCTTTGAGCTATACCAAAAACAATTATATTTATAATCTATCTCAAGGTTAATATTTTTCTTAACATAAACATAATTACCAAAATCACCATAATAGTTGGTAAAAAGATCTGTGTTTTGTCTAATTTTCTCTGAAGCGGCTTCGTACGCTTCTTTATCAGTAAACACATTTGTTTCATAAGAAGTCAGCTTGTTTTCATGTTCAAGCACGTACAAGAGAATACCGCCTTCATGTCCCATAGCACCCTCTTCAGAAATTTCGCAGTATATTACTTTATTAAAATCAATTGCCGCCAAATTTTTGATTGTAATAATGGTGCTTTCAGAATAAAGTATTCGCTTTTCCACCACACTTCTATAAAGAGTTTTCATAAACGTATTGTATCACCCGCTAAAAAAACTTTTTAAACGGGTTTGAGTTCTACGAATGGTTAATAAGAATAAATAATTTCCCGGAATATTCTCACATATAACAAGTCATCTCTTTACTGTTAGAATGATTGGTGTATTTTGTACATAATTAGATGCAACGTGTGCCCGTAGCTCAGAGGATAGAGCGCAACGTTCCGGACGTTGAAGTCGGGGGTTCGAATCCCTCCGGGCACGCCAATATTATTCACAGCCCCAACGTAGCAACAAACATCACAACTGCGGCAAAAAACCGGACGGCATAAACCTTAAGTGTGTGTTTTTCCAATAAATCGGGTTTCAGAAAAGACAATATGAACACGAGTACCATCGATACCGGAAGTGAAATTATTGCCGTAGAAATACTCACATTTTGCGCTACTGCCGCGGAAGCCGCTAAAGTGCCGATCACACCCAAAACCGATATGAGCAGGATCCCGGTATATTCTTTAATTGGCGTTCTTTTTGGATTATTTATAAACATGTGAGCAATTTAAACAATAAAATAAAACGGAATAACATGTGCATCGAAAATAGACGTGGGCATGGTTATAAGTTAAAAGATTAATTCAACTTTATGACGGTATCTAATATGCCAATATTTTTTATATTCTTTTCGTTAATTTTTTCAATCTCATCGTTTGTAAAATAAAGACCATAATTAACAGCGGTATTAATTAAGGCGGTAAGGTACCTGTCGCTTGTATTTTCTATGATTATGCAATCCTCTAAAACAGAAACGGTAGTTTGAAAATTACCGCGTTCAGCCACATTTTTTAATAGTGTTAATAAAAGGGTTGTTGTTTTTTGCTTTTTATCAGAAATGTTTTTTATTAGCAGTTTTTTTTCATTACTATGGTATTCGACATTTTCCGAAATAACCTGTTTTGTCTGAATATTAATTAGGTTAAATTTAAGCATTTTTTATTTCTCACTTTCTTGAGCCGCACTTTTCGTTAACTCTGCTAATTCAATAAGCGCTGTCTGTTCGTTTGAAAATCTTGTCGATATGTAGTTATTTATTTTTTCCCACTGTTCTCGTGTGGTTCTCCTTCTTATATAATCTGCGATACGTTTGGCACGCTCAGGTGTACCATCCACACTAATTATCTGTTCGTTAATTACTTCCGGCCTGATAACCAGTAGTGAAAAAGGCCTCATCATAAGCATTGCATAACAGATACAAAAATCTTCTTCTAGTCCCAAAGTGTAAGACTTCTCTCTACTAATTATAGCGTACTCTGATATTGGATTTGACTCCTCACGCACTACTCTCTCCCAGGCATCAAATTCATAAAAATCCAGATCGTCCCACAACTCATGCCCGAACTCATGGAACATTGTTTCTAATGCAATTACCTTTGTCCCATCTGTTAAATTATCGGGGCTGTCATCCGGAACTCTAACATCTGCGAATAATATAATAACGACTTCGCGCTGATTATCCTCACCATTTGCAACCATTCTCCTTCCCATTGTTGTTGCGGTATATTCTGAACCATCGGCTCTTGTGCGTTTTTCTTTTGGTCTAAGATCAGAAGCCTCTACAATCTTTACATCTCTTACGACACAGGGGGGTATGTACCATCCTATCATATGTCTTAATTCTTCAGCAGTTAACGCCGTTTTAAAACCCAGTCTCTCTTCAAACCCGGAGATGCTGAGATTTTCGATCAATTCACCAACATTTAATTCAGCTAACACCCGTTGATGTTCAACCCCCATCGAGGCGGGGTCTTCCGGAAGAATGCCAGAGTTTTTCCACCTATCGTGAGTAGCGGTAATTCTGCTACAAACCGCTGAGCGAAAACGCGACAAGTAATTATCTTTGGTAGCAACATTGTTAGAATTAATACCTAGAGCCCTACTACTAGGACTCGACTCGGAACTGCCTATATCGCTCAAGAATCGGTCATTTGGAAAATCAATAACATCACTCCCCTTGTAATATTTGAAATTACTATACCTTCTGGCCACATCAACAATTTCAATTGCAGTATTCCTGATTACCTCCCCGGACGGTAGCGCACTAACATTAAAATTGCGGTGTGGAATATCCGATAGTAAACCAGCGTTTTCATACTCAATAACAATGCTTCTGACTCTTGCTAATAAAGAACTAGCAAGGCTGGAATCAAACTCACCGGAATTTACATCTATCATCAGTTCTTCAATCCTGCTCAACTCTTGTAAAGCACTTTGTAATCCTGATAATTCATATGGCCTCTCTACCAATGGTGTGTCGTATAAATGGACTAACAGTGCATTAAAATCTATTCTTGCTGTAAAGTCGGAAAACTCGTTAGTTAATAGCTCACTAGTTTCTATGAGCACCTGCTTATCATAAAACTGCAATTCATCCTCAAGTTTTTTAGCCTCAAGAATTAGTGGTACAAATTGACTCATTGTCTTATCGTCTGCATACTCCATAGGGCTATCAGATTCAAAGATCTCAGTGAGGAGTTCTGTTGTTGACTCTCGAACATCATCTGGCAACCCATCAAGTATTTCTGCTCCTACATTACCGAGTCTCTCTAACTCTTCTTCGATCTCTGCTATTCTCGCGCTGCGTTGTTCAATTGAAAGTGTTGGGTATTGTGCTTCGAGGTTGTTGGTGATTACTCTACCATCATTTGCCTCACCTTGCCCAAACGGAATGGCTTCATTATTAGTAGTTTCCTGTGATTTATCTAAGCTTTCAAGTGTGTTCATAGCTTCATACCACAAACCTTTCTTCATACACCTTCCTATACCTATCAAAAAGCGTGACTATTAAAGTCAACAGCAACACAAAAAACAGCGTGTTACCCAAATTTATCACACCACCTAAAGTTAGCAGTAAATACGCATAAAATAAAACTAGCCCAAAGTTAACCACCACCATGCCGGAAAAATGCCCAACTACCGATGACCAGTCTTTACCTTTATTGATGAGCCATTGACTAAAAAGGGCGTTAATCATTATTATTGCTCCGGCTCCCAGCATTAGTCCCAAATTAGTAACCTGCACACCGGGTAGAATCTGCGCGAATATAATACACACAAGCGAAACGAGTGCAGTTTTTTCTAATAATGCGGTGTTGAGAAAAAGTTTTTTAACCGATGGAGCCGCATAATCTGGCTTATTTCTTCCATTTTTCGAATTTTTTGTATGCTCGTCTGCATTAACTGTTAACTGCCAATCGGCAGGTGGTAATTTCTTAAGCGCCGCACGAAGACCGACTATTATTACAACTGTAGCAACTAAAACCGTGGGAATCAGCCACTGATTAGCCGCTAAAATTTCTTGCAAACCGGCGTCCAGCGGCACATGAAAAACGTGTTTCTTCAAAAAATCCGTTGTATCCAGTTGTGCGATGTGAATCCAATATTCCTGTGGGAGCTTAATAAAAATCCAAATAAAAGCTGCGGCCTTGAGAACGGCTTTTTTTGATAGGCGAAGCGGGTTCCAACGTAAATTTACACTTTCATAAAAAATGAAAAAATATTCAAACACATTTGGGAAAATTAGCATTAGCCAGCGTGGACCCTCACCTGTATAAGTTAGCTCAAAAAGCGTGACGCCTACTAGACGGTAGTACCACAGAAACCGGCCTACTTTAACTGCATGTAAGTTTGTCCAGTTACGCAGTGTTGAGATATACGCGAGTGTTAAATAATAAATGTCCAACGCTTTATCGTAACTTTGATAATTTTCCAGGTTTAAACTTGTGAACTGCTGAAAAATTGTTTGGTCAACGCCATCAAGAACTAGCGCCGCAATAACACCGGGAAGCGGATATCTGAATATAACAAGTGGGATAAAAAACCGGCCAAGAATTACAGCCCAAAATATAAAGGTGTCTGAAAGTTCGATCATGGGTTTATTATGCCACATGAGGGGTTAGTGAGAAAAATTTAGCAAGTTTTGATGGTGGTTATAATTTATAGTTTTCTTAGTGATTTGAAATTTGAAGTTACCCTATAGTGGTTGACTGTTGCGGCTTTGGGTTGTATGCTAAGGCTGTCTTATCGGCACACCAAAAGGTAAGGAAATGTTAAGAAATATAGTTTTGGCTTTGTTGGTAATCGTCGTAGTTGCGGCGACCATGCTTATCCTTCTCGCCGGAGACTTTTTCGGCAAGATGGAGACCTGCCGTGGACTGTACTACGACGCGGATGCGCTGATTCTTTGTCCCTTCATAGGAGGAGCAGATGCTTTTCAGGAAGTTCTGGGTCGCACGAATTTCCTTGTTCTTATATTCGTTTTGGTCTTCGCCTTGCTGCTAATAGTAATCCGGCAGCACAGGCGTTGACTCACCGACCTGCTCAGCGTGTAACCCAGGCTTTCACGGCCTTTGACGCTGAGCAGGTATTTTTTAATCAATAATCTCGATTTTAAACAATCAGATTACATATCCCATAGTGTTTGACTCTGTTAGATTTTGGGGTTATAATTACAACATATTATCCATAAACAAGTAACAAAAAATTTAGTGATCCCATCTTAAATGGTTTATTTGCTGCTCGAAACTATATTTTTACTGTTTTTAGCAGAAATTAGCCATTTTAAAACCCAATAGGAGGACAAAATGAAAAAATGGCAATTGATCGGGCTACTGGGAGCCGTGCTCCTGCTGTTGGCAGTTTTTATCGCTGCTGTGGCAGGCGTCGCCTCCATAGCCACGGTTCATTGTCCGGGTGTAACTACCACGGACGAGCTCGCGCGGTGTGTCGGGCGCGAGATAGGTCAGGCGGTCGGGGTTTTGTTTTTCATTTCATTTGTTGCTTTCGTCCGAGCAGGACTCGAACTGCAGCAAACCCCCGGCTTCAGTACGTCCGCCGCCGAGGTCATTTTGATAGCATGGTTGTACAAAGCTGCTTTCATACTGGTGATTTTGGCGGGCGGTCTGCTTATCTTATCTTTTTTGGAGAGAGAGAAAAGATAGCAAGGCTGGCGTCGGCGCAGTAAGTCGTTGGGATTCCTCAACCATCGACACTGCGCCGGCTCCTTACTTACACCAAACAATACATATTTTACAAAAACAGAACCTACACACACCAAAAACCCCATAAAACTTGTCATCCCCTATATAATTAACTACATGTCCGCACGCGCACTGCAAACACCAACCAAACTAAATACAACAGAAAACTCAAAAATACTAATAATTTACCCGCATCCGGACGATGAAACCTTTTTCTCGGGAGGCTTTATTTTGAGAAATTTAAAACTTGGAGCAAAAATTAAAGTAATTTCGCTAACTAAAGGTGAGGCAAGTACTTTGCGTTTTGGCGTACCCGAAAACATCTCGCTTGCAGACGTGCGTGCACAAGAATTTAAAACCGCGATGCAAAAACTTGGCGTTACAAATTACGCGATTGAAGATTATCCTGACGGGAAGCTTGAAAACTGCGTGCCCAAACTAAAAAAATATGTTGAGGACCAAATTATAAACTTCGCTCCAACCCATTTAGTAACTTTTGAACCGTGGGGCGCGTACGGGCATCCCGATCACGTTGCGGTATCTGAACTTATTACAAATCTGGCACATGAGCATAAATTTAATCTAATCTATGCAACTGTAAATCCTACCTTTAAATTTTCGGAGAGTACGTTAAATATGGCAAAAGAACCCGAAAAAGTTAAGCCACACGAACCAAACTATGTGCTTACACTTACGCTAAGTGAACTTTATAAAAAGTTGCTCGCAGGAAGTGCGCATAAATCACAAACGGGAAGTAAGCAAAACCCGCTTACGCAGTTAAAAGCGATTCGGCAGTTGAAAAAGGAATATTTTTTGTTAACTTATAGTTTTTGACGGATACCAACGTGCTATATATAATCCCAGTTGATAAATCTTAGTCCATGAGGAGGTGAAACATGGACGACAGAAAAGTGAAGATTGGTGTTTCGGTGGTAACACTCTATCTTCATATGCTGATTGGGAAACTCTTTTTTGGCGAACCGTTTTTAGGAACGGCTCTCCAGAAAATGAATGATGCGGGGCTTGATTGTGTGGAGCTGCTTCCGCTCCAATGGGCAAGCGTTCGGGAGTTTAAGGAATTTCCTCCTGAATATGCTGCTTCATGGAGCGCTCGATGGCGATCTGTTAGCGTAATGCAATATTTACGCCGAATCGTCATCAAACGAGATCCGCACAGGCTCATTAAACTTGTCCAGGAACTGTTGCTTTTTGGGACAAGTTGGAGTTCTACGGCGAGAGAGCGCGTTATTCGTGAACAGTTTCCGGAGGCTGTGCATTCTGCGCATCAACTGGATCATTCGCGAAAAGATGCGTTCGAGCTGACAGCGGATACTCTGACCGAATTGCCGCTTAAAACCATTCTCGAACTGGCGGTAAATGGACAATCATTCACGATTGACACCTACCACCTGCTCGAAAATGGCTGGACAGAGGAAAGTCTTAGTAAGCTGATTCGGCTAATCGGTTCTCTGAGCGCGCTAGGAGCAATACCTCTAGTGCATTTCCAACTCAGAGATCCGCGCCGACTACAAGCATTTTTGGAGGGTAGTTTTATACCTGAAGCCAAAATTCTTGCTGCAATAGGCAGTGAGTGGTGCAAAAATGTACCGCCAGGAATAGAGGCTCCGGAAAAACTTGTAGTCATCATCGAACTCCCCCCACACAGAGTACTGCTGCCCCCGCGGCATTTCCTTAAAAATACTGTGGTCGGACTCAAGGAAATTTCGGAAGGCATAAGATCTCGGCTCACCACCGACCAGAACTCTATCCAGAACCTTTACAAGTAACGGCTGCGGATAGCACATACCCAAAAGTTATCCGCAGTCCGCACCTTATATTTAATTTAAAAAATTTCAATGGTAAATTTGCCTCATTTCAACTCTGCAACATAAACACTTGTTACAACCTAACCCCCTCAATATCCCCAACCACCATCCAGGCTGTGGATGCGCCAAATCCTTTTTTGTTTATTGCAAACTGCTTTATTTTTTTCGGATTTTTCAGGAAAATTAAAATACAGTACTTTTTGTGGGAATTGGCTTTCGCCCACCACTCATGCTGCTCACCCGTAAATCCTATTTCCCTCCCATATTTCCTTAATACTTCCGAAATTTTCTGTTCGGTCAAATTTTCGATTTGCAAGACTTTCGCTACTTCAGCAACTGCAGTCACCGACTCACCTGAATTCTTAAAATACACAACATCACCAGTAAAAATTCTGTCCCACGGAGCAACTTTGCTAACGTACCATCTGGACTCGATACTCTTCTCACCACTCAATACTTTGGGTAAAAAATTAAATTTTTTATTTAGAATTGCAATGTGATCCATACAAAAAGGCGGGCAGCTTGTTGAACGACTCTAATACTAGGTTTTTATCCATGCCCGCGTCAACAAAAGCAGCCTCATCAGTTAACCCGGTAGTTACGGCAACAAAAAACAACCCCCGATCCCGCGCGGCAAAATAATCAAACAAACTATCTCCAACATAAATTGCCTCACTTTCACTTATTCCTCTGTTCGCAAGCTCTACGACAACCTCATCAAAACAGCGGGGGTCCGGTTTGCTTGCAACATGATCTTCATGTGTGTAAATAAAATCATGAAAATGCAGTGTTGGACTAAAATATCTGGTGTACGTTTCAATGAATGACGGTTTATGAGCTGAACTAAGCACACCAAACACATAATTACTTTTGTGAAAATACGAAAGTGTCTTTTTAATTCCGGGAAAAGGCTTGGGTATATAATCGCTTTTTGTAAACAGGTCGGATTGTCTAAATTCGGTAAACATATCCCAAACTTTTGCAGACTGTAAGTTAGGCCACGCGGCTAAAATCAATTCGTCAATTTTTCTGCCCCACACAGCTCTTAGTGCAACTGTATCGGGCGACTCCAGCTCAAAATATTTTGCAAACTCAAAATACCAATTTAGATATGTTTCGAATGAGCGTACTATAGTATCGTCCCAATCATGAATTAGTGCTTTTATGTGAGTTAGGTCTAGCACGCGTTCATTTTAGCACTACTGATGTAATTACTTCCAAAATGCTAAAATTAACTTGATTGCAAAAGCGATTAAAATGACTAAAAACCACGGTCTACTCATTTTTTTAATATTTTCTTTTATTTGGTGTTTTGCACTTGGTGCCGTACTCGCCGTACTTTTTGCTTTCTCGATCCTACCACCATCATCACGCGCATGTACCACAAACACCTGCCCGATAACCCACACCGAAAATGTACACGAACTTGTTGTACTTACTAAAGAACCGAATCCAACTGCACTTTTAATTCAAGTTGTAGAAACTACAGGTACTACCTTGTATGGCGATAATTATTCTGATGTGTACGGCTTCGCCTATTTATCAAATCCGGACACTGGAACCTGGGATAAAAAAGCGCTTACCGGACGTGAATTAAAGTTCATAGCCAACACTTCTTCTGACGGGAAGGGTTCAACTGAAATTTTGGGTCAACTCACTATAGGTACCAAAAAAATACAAATACCACAAATTGATATTCAAACGCCAATGGTAATTAAAAATCTGGAAAAATTCTCTAAATTAGGTGGAACCGGTACGTATGTAGAACCTACTTCTGAATTAGTTATTAATTCCAGGCAGTTATCTGTACCAACCATCTTAATCAACGACGTGGAAATCCCTGTTGATATCGCCTACTTTAAAGCGACCGACCTAGCGGATGTGGTAATAGATTTAGATACATACGGTGTACACACAAAATGGCTGACGTATTGGGACTCTGCAGATACTTTTTACCACCTGGATGATACTCAAGTTGAATCGAACCACCCAACCTATAAACCGCACGAGTTTTTTGGCAATTTGAAAACAACAAATCAAAGCACTGTAGTTACATATTTACCCATTCCGGAAATAGCACAAACCGATGAACAACTAACCATTAACGATCTGCCAGAAGTATTAAATATGCAAGAAACTATTTCAGAAGATTTGGATACGCTCAGAACGGTAACATTGGTAACGACACAAAACGGCGGTAGGGGTGTTTACATATCCATAGGTCACCCCAAATAGCTTTCCTTTGATCTAAACTTAAATACCTACAAATAACTGCTATTTGCTAATAACACCGCAACTAATACAAAAACAATAAGTGTGCTCAAAATAAAAGCCAACAACAAACTAATGCCAACTATTCTTTTTTTACTCCAGGTTTTTGCAAACAATGTGTTTGCTACCACAACAATAGCCAAAAATGGAATTAATAATAAAAATGTAGTAATTCCTGTAGCCGCAGCCCCCAAACCAAGGATTGTTTGCGCACTTGGCCTATATGGAGGCGCCCCAATCTCATTAACATCTTCTATCGAAATGGGACCTTCCGGTGCAGAAACCGGCACCGTTCCCGGCAAGGGTATATCAGTCAATTGATCCGATAAATCCTGCTTTGCACCCATTCCCTGCTCCGGGCTTTCAGTGTTTGGAATATAAAGGTCAGTATTCGCTGTTCCATACTCAACCGAAGAAGTAATTTTTTCCAGTATTCGCACTTTTGGCGAGGAGATTAGGTGTAAAAATAATAACGAGGCAGCAAAAATTACACCTAAAATTAACGCGGCAATTCCAAGTGTTCTTTTTCTACTCCCGCCGGTAATAAACTTAACTACCGCGGTTACAGGCACTGCAAGCACACCTACTAAAAATAGGCTTAGTTTAATTAGTGATACTGCTATGATTGGTGCCACTACCAACGCATGTGCGTCCTTCGCAAACACTAAAATAGCAAAAACAATGCTGCATAGAAAAACTGTAATAGTTCGAGCGCTTTTTACAAGTCGAGCCATATCTTCTATCATAAAACAAATGCCTACTGTTGTAAAAAAAGGAAATGCGGTTTTAGTTAGCGGTCGAGCAGGTGAACTAACTCAGTTTGCAGACGAAAAAACTTTTGCCTTATTGGCAGAAATTTTTGGAAGTACCGGCCCCTATAGAAAAGTACTTAAGCAGTTTGGAATTGGTGCTACAAAAAATACTGACAATTTTCTTGTGTTACTTGATGGAAAAGTATTTAGTGATGTTACAAAAGAAAACAAAGCGCTGTGGGAAAGCTGCATGTACAAACTGCGAGTTGATGGCAATAAGGTCGAGTTAAAAATAAACCTAACGCCGACAGGTGTGTTGAAAGGGTTTCCTGGCTTCATCAAAAAAAATTACGTTGATACTAAAGTATTAGCTAACTTACAAAAAACACTAACAGCAGCTGATGAGAAATACAGAAATTATTGCGAACTAGTTGCTGAAACACTTAAAACCAAAAATATCTCAAAAAGCAATTTCTTAGCGGCTTACGAGTATGTTGTGTATATAACCTATATATTCGAGCTTTTGTTTAATTTTAATGATGGAGCTAAAAAAGCTAAAAAAATTGATTCGGGCTCGGTAGCAGAAAATACTGTTGAAAATCAATTAAGAGAATATGTTCGCCAAAATGACTATTTATTAAAATACGACGATTCATACATAGAATTTGCTTTTAACCCCAAAAACGGGTTTGCAGTTAATAACCTTGAAAACAGTAATGCGCTTGAAGCAGCACTATTAAACAATCAGAAACTTATTCCGGACGTAATTGAGACCCCACAAATAAAGTGCGACCCAAAACTGCTTGCCGAAAAAAAACTACAATGTTTAAAAAATAATATGCGGTTAAAAACTAACATTTTGTTGTACTACCTAAAAACTTGATAGAATTAATCCACGGAACAAACACTGCCTAATGAGTATATTTATTGAAGTCAGCTTAATAATTGTAATTGCGACGGCACTGGCAGCTTTAATGCGGTTTTTAAAGCAACCGTTAATAATGGGGTACATGCTGACCGGGCTAATTATTGGGCCGTTGCTGCTAGGTTTTGATGCATCAACCGAAACTGTGCAGGTATTTTCGGAGTTTGGAGTAGCAATTTTGCTGTTTATAGTGGGTTTGCACCTGAGTCCCAAGGAAGCCGGCGAGGTAGGAAAAGTTTCTGTTTTGGCGGGGCTTGGACAAGTTGTAATTACGTGCGCTGTGGGCTTTTTACTTACCCTGGCTCTTGGTTTTGAAGTTGTACCCGCAATATTTATTGCCACAGCTCTTACTTTTAGCAGTACTATTATAGTTTTAAAATTACTAACCGATAAACACGACCTAGAAAAACTATATGCAAAAATAACGATCGGAATTTTATTAATTCAGGATTTTGCTGCAGTAATTGCATTGGTCTTTGTCACAACTTTAAGTAAAGAAAGTAACGCGGCAACAGAGCTTGGTTTGCTTTTCGGTGTAGGCATAGCATTAACAGTTCTTTTGGCATTTATCAGTTATAAAATATTACCTAAATTAAGTGATTTTTTCGCATCCTCACAAGAAATGCTGTTTTTGTTTGCGTTGGGGTGGGGATTTGGCTTAGCTTCGTTATTTGAGCTAATCGGCTTTTCAATAGAAATCGGTGCGTTAATTGCAGGTATTACTTTGTCTATTTCGCCTTACAGCCAAGAAATAAGTACCCGACTAAAACCGTTGCGTGATTTTTTTATTATTATGTTTTTTGTTTTTTTAGGTGCGGGAATGAATCTTTCTGCAGTAACCGGTTTGATTGTTCCAATAGTTGTGTTATCTGCATTTGTGTTAATAGGAAACCCGATCATCGTTATTTTAATTATTAACGCGCTAGGATACAGAAAACGCACCAGTTTTTTGACCGGACTTGCAGTTGCCCAAATAAGTGAATTTTCGTTAATTTTAATTTTAATTGGTGTAAGTGTAGGTAAGGTCGGTGACGAAGTTATGGCACTAACAACCATGGTGGCACTAATTACAATTGCTGTTTCAACTTATATGATTAATTATTCTGATCGACTATATCCATATTTTGCACCTCTGCTGGCCAAAATAGAACGGAAAAAAACAATTGAGGAATCGGATATTTTAGGGGCGTATGATTTAGTGTTATTTGGCTGTAACCGTGTTGGCTGGGATTTTGTAAAATTATTTAGAAAACTAGGTCAAAGTTTTTTGGTTGTTGATTTTGATCCTGACGTAATTAAGAACCTCACTAAAAATGGCATAAATAATAGATACGGTGATGCTGAGGATGCCGATTTTTTAGAAGATTTGAATTTAGGCGATGCTAAGATGGTAATTTCTACAATTCCGGATTTTGAAACAAATAAATTTTTAGTTGAACATATAGGAAAATTAGCAAATAAAACTTCAGTTATTTTAATTTCTTACAATATAGACGAGGCACTTTCTTTGTACGAAAAAGGTGCCGAATATATTATAATGCCCCATTTTATTGGCGGAAGCTTTGCCGCTGAAATTGCCTATAAAAATTGGGATAAGCCTGAAGAAATGGCAAAAATCCGTGAAAATAACGTTGCGTATTTGAAAGAGCGAAAAGCACTTGGACACGCTCATCCCTTAAAAAACTAAATAGTACATAAAATACTTGATATAATTGGCTCGTTCGACCAAACCCGACCGTGGGTTTAGCTTTTTTAGTACCTGGATGTTAGGAGGTTATTAAAATTTTAAGTTGGTTGTTTTTGGGCCATTAGCTCAGCTGGTAGAGCGCTTCATTCGCATTGAAGAGGTCGGCGGTTCGATTCCGCCATGGTCCACCATAGAATTAACACTGTTACAACAACATTATTATATACCCAAGAAAGAATTTAGAACTTTTGTGCTAAAATCCATAATGTGCTAGATAATTTTACATTAAGTGCTATTACCGAATTTACAAACAGCTATTTTAAATCAGCAGAGTTTCTACTTAAAACATATAACATACCCCAAACAGAAATTGTTTGTGATCATTTAGGTTGTTTGTTCCATAATTCTGAGGAATTTGATGCGGTAACAAATATAATCAAAGTGTATAGCAGAGAAATTAAAAGTATAGAATTGCACAACAGGCGTGTAAAAGTATTCGAACTCAACGAACCGATAAACGGACTTTATTTACTTCCAAAGATCGAGATATTTGAACCTAAACCAAATGCTGACCCTAAGACTCTAAGATATGGTGTGGAACATATTAGTTTTTACATTCCGAATTGGGAAAACTTTATAAAAACCTATAAGGAGCGACTACCTATAGCAAAAGAGGGCTCCGTAAACACCTCCATATTTATAAAAACTGAAATAATAAATACGATAGAAATTGAGTTTCGTAGCGACAGACTCGGAGAAGAAGATTAGGTTATATAAACCTCGATTTATACGGCGCAGAAGTTCCAAACATCCTCTACAATGGCCCACCACTCTCTAACATAAGACTGCAACTTAATACACCCGGAAATTACATTTGATTTTGCAGGTAATTAGCTAGTACTGCCATTAACCATGCGTCAGAGATCCTGGGTTTTCACTACCCGCTTGCTTATTCCATTCCATCCTCGCTGGGTTGTTTTGTGAGGATAATATACATATTCTTAAAAAAGTTTTTGATCATCTGTATATTGCTGCGAACCTTCTTTTATTTGTGAGTATACCTGGGTAGTATGAGAGACAAACACACTAATGATAAGGTTTCGGTACAGTAAATAAAAAATTGGGCTTAAGTTTTTTTGTAACCACTATTTACGCATTAACTTTAAATAAACATGCGCTCTACATTTATCGTTGCTTTTACATTCTAGGTCTTCCCGCTTAGAATAAAAGAACAAACATGAACGTGACATACAAATCTGAAACAAAAATTGAACTAACTGCAGAACAGGTGTCTAACATTTGGAACAAAATCTCACTTGGTGATCCTGTGGGCTTATCCCCGGTGTGGGAAAACAAGCAGGAAACTCTGCAAACTTTGTGGGAAGCGTTTGCGCAAGGTATAGATAAATATATCGAAAAATTCGAAATACCAACCGAAAAAAATGCGGGTGAGTCTATTAGAGAATTTATGCTAAGAGTACTGATGGAAATGCGACAAGCACGGCCGGGGATGCAAAACCCCTCTGAATGTGAAAACCCAAGGGTAGCTGTTGAACTTGGTGGCGGTGGTTATAACTGCGTTTTAGGCACACAAATACTTGCGCGGGTGTGCGAACGGGTAGGAATCGAAGTGTATTGCGGAGTACCTTATGGACACGCGGTAGCTGTTGTCCGTGAAGAAAATAATGGGTATTTATTTGTGGACACAGCAAACGGAGATATTGCAACTTTACAGACATTTCGCAGCAATGCTGATGTCGGAAATATTACTATGCTAGTTATGGATGAGATGCTATACGGCCGAGAACTCTCACCGTACGAACTTGTTCCCGTTATTACCGTGCAGCAAAGCGTGGCGCTAACCATAGCTAATTTGCAAATATATACTGAAGAAACCAGTAAAAAAAGCGATTTTGCAGCAAAAGTAATAGATTATCTACAGTTGGCGGATAATGTACCTTATGGAAGCGCAAAAATTATGTTTACACCTGAATTAATTGAGCTTAGAGGAAAAAATAGATGGAAAGAAGAACGGGACGCAGTTACACGTAAGCGAGAATATTTACAAAAAACTTTAGTAGATAATATAGATAAAATAACAAATTAAAAAGACAAGTGAAATAAAACTATTTGAGTAAACCGTGGTATAATAACTAAGTTTTTGTTGGAACAGTAGGTTAGGGTCGGTACTTGTTATCCCATTATTCATTAAGTATTTTCCCTAAAAATCTATAATTAATAAAATGTATTACAAAACTTGGGCTAGCCACCGTTCGCCAAGAAGAAACGGTGCAAAAAACAATGCAAGGTCGTTTACTAACGGTCGGCCTAATCGTAACCTTGATCCAAGTATGTATATAAAAAAAGCAACTGCAAATACTACAGCTGAAAACTACTCCCCAATTAATACTTTTAGCGATTTTCATTTAACAACGGCTCTAAAAGCAAATATAGACTACAAAGGGTATAAAGTGCCTACACCTATTCAGGATCAGGCTATTTTACCCATATTGCAAGGACGAGACATTATAGGGTTGGCTTCTACCGGCACAGGAAAAACTGCAGCTTTTTTAATTCCGTTAATTCATAAGCTATCGGTAGATTACACACAGAAAGTGCTAATAATTACACCGACCAGAGAATTGGCGACGCAAATTCGAGATGAATTCAGAGGGTTTGCCCACGGGATGAGACTTTATTCTACAAGCGTAATAGGTGGTGCAAGCAGTTACAAACAAATTAATGAGCTTAGAAAAGGTCCGCACGCGGTAATTGCCACTCCCGGTAGATTACGGGATTTAATTGACAGAAAAAAAATTAACTTAGGTGATTATAAAAATATTGTATTGGACGAAGTGGATTTAATGGTTGATATTGGCTTTATAAAAGATATAAGGTATTTCACCTCACTTTTGCCTACAGAGAGACAATCCTTGTTTTTTTCAGCAACTATTCCGCCTAAAATACAAGACATAGTAAAAACTTTTGTTACCAACCCGGTAACAATTACGGTTAAAAAACTGGAATCTTTAGAAAATATTGACCAAGATGTGGTTCGGGTTTCTAAGCCGGCGGAAAAAATTGAAAAACTGCACGATTTATTAATTCGGGATGGGTTTGATAAAGTTTTAATTTTTGGACGGACAAGACATGGCATGGATAAACTGCACAAGGAACTGGAACTAAGAGGTTTTAAAGTCGGAGTTATTCACGGGAGTAAGACTCAAGGATATAGACAAAGAGCGTTAAGAGACTTCAAGGAAAATAGGTTTAAAATATTGCTTGCCACAGATGTGGCCTCGCGTGGACTAGATATTCCAAATGTTACACATGTTATAAACTATGAATTACCTGAAACTTACAACGACTATATTCACCGCATAGGCAGAACAGGTAGAGCCAATAAACCGGGCACCGCGTTAACTTTTTGTTAATTATTTTAAATTATAGCCGGGATGACGGCAGTAATTCTAGTATCAACTATTACCAGCTTACACAGGTAATATGCTGAAATTTCTTTACGTTGCAAAGCCAAATATAGTTGGGTAAACTTCATCCACTAGCTAACGCTAGTAGTTTTAAGTAAAGAAATTATAATATCGTCGGTTTGTTGTTATAGTTATTTTTTAGCAACCATGGAGGAGTACCGAAGTGGTCATAACGGGCTGGTCTCGAAAACCAAGCGTGGCGAAAGCCACCCGTGGGTTCGAATCCCACCTCCTCCGCCAGTTGGAAAAACTTACTCAGAAGTACCAAGGGCTTCTTTTGTCTTCCGCTCTATAATATCCGCATACTCAGCCGGAATTTGCAATTCGTTCATTCCGCCTCCTTCCATAAGAGAATGTAACATACAAAAACCATACGTATCTATAGGCTCTTCAGTACTTCCGCCAAGATCGCTTGTAACTTCATGTAAACTTTTGGTTAATTGCCCACACACATTTAACCCAATAGTTGCCGGTCTTTGCCGCATCATGTGCTCTAATTCTCTTCGAAGTGTATCTACAGCTTCCTGTCTACTTTTAAACCGGTTTGCTAGAACTGCGTTTATTCTAAGCATTTCGGATTCTTTAGGCTTAAAGGGTATTTCCGAGGGCGTCGCCTTAGTACCCAGTACTTTCTTTAACATACTTTTTACTCTTTCGCCCGGTCCCCAAACTACCAAGTCTTCGGCGTAAGCACCAGCTGCCTTAACCGCAGTATCATGAATGTGCCTTTCTAAAAGGCTATTTAAAGTATTTACGCCGGTCAATAGCTGAAATCTACCGTCTTCAGTAAGATACGCATGGCGGGTAGAAGCCATTTCCGGAGTTGTACGATCCCAATCTACTAGAGCCGGAAACCCACGTTCTTCGAGTGATGCTATCTCAATTTGTCTTGTTCCAACTGCATTAAGAGCGGAATTTAGCATAACAGATGATCCCAGTACGTTCATGTACGCTGCTGAACCCGGCCGGCTCTCATTTGCAAAATGTTCCGTGATTTCGTTAACAACCTCCGCCGGACTAGTTACGGATTCCAGGTTAGCAAACATAGCAATATCGGACTCGGTCACAGACGCGGGTGTTCCTGCCAGACTTTCAAGCAAATTTTTTTGTCCATCACTTAAAGTCATTCCTTCTAACATATAATAATTATAACTGTAAACAGATGATTTAGGGTCGTAATAAAAAATTGAATTTCAAAATCTTAGGAGTAACTTGTTCGAATTTTTTTGAATAGCCGTCGGCGATAAGCAAATTAAAAATAATAACTACGTAAACATCATAATTCCACGCACAAGCGCCTGCACTAACATAATTGCAAAAACTATAAAGGAAAGTGAAAATAAGGCTTGAGAGATAATAAAAGTAACTTTTTTTGCTTTAACGACTTTCGCATTTAAAATATACGAAGCTATGACAACTAGCAAAATAGCTATAACAAAACCTACAATGAAAAACGGTGTCGGAGTATTAAAAATTTTTTTTACAGCATCACCAATCGTTTCTAGTATTCCAAAGTAGTAGAAAAGAATTACAACTAACCAGTCAAATGTAAATAACGATAAACCTTTTATAATCTCCTTCACAATTAAAGTATATAATAAATAAGTGAAACATAAAATCTTAGGCGTGTGCCAAATACTTCTTGGTTTGTTACAAATTGCTGTACCCTACGCTCAATTAACTTTTACCGGAAAAAAAATACTGGAGATGTACGAAAGTTTTGGCGCACCTCCTCCAAGCTATACTGCTGTGTATGTGCTTGCCGGACTGCTAGTTGCTATGGGAGTAATTAATGTGATTTGGGGACTGTATCTACTTATAACAAAAAATAGTTCAGATAAGCTTTTTATGATGTCTGTTGGGTATGCCGTAATGTCTTTTATTATTGGCGGTATACTTATCGCTGCTTTGGTAATGGCACTTCTTTATCCAATGTATAATATTTCCTCGGTTATGTAACGCGTGCTGCAACAAAACTACGTATTTTCGCTTTTGCAAAAAAAATTATAAAACTGCCGAAAATGATATAGTAAACACCTAGGAGGTGATGTTTATGTTAAAACCACTTAAACCACTGGATGGTTTTATAACTTTTGTCCGAGAACAAGGTGTTGTTGGGCTAGCCGTAGGGTTTATTTTGGGTGGGTCGGTAACTTTGGTAGTAAATTCACTGGTACGGGATATTATTGATCCTATTTTAGGTATTATTTTAGGTGCAGCCGGAAATTTGTCGGATGCGGTTATTGTCGTCGGAGGGGCAACTATTAGATACGGTAGTTTTTTAAATGTATGTATAGATTTTTTGGTAATTGCCGCAGTTGTGTACTTTGGCGTAACTAAGTTGGGCTTAGATAAGTTAGATAAGAAAAAACAGTAAAATGGGTGTTTTTTGAAAATGTGCTTACATTTGATAGAGGTGGGATTTTAGTGGTTTGAAGTGCAAGCTAGACCTACACATTAAGCCACATTTTGGAGGGATGCGAGAGTGGACGAATCGGCTCGCCTGGAAAGCGACGCGCTGCGAAAGCGGCACGGGGGTTCGAATCCCCCTCCCTCCGCCAAATACGAAAATCATTGTTTCTTTGGCCCTGATACCGGAAGTGCTATTATGTATTTATGGTTTTTAAACCAGGTATCTATCAACACTATAAGGGTAACAAGTATTTAGCCATTGGGGTAGCAAAACACAGTGAAACACTTGAGGAATTAGTATGCTACATCCCATTGTACGATAATAAAGAAAGTAAGATTTGGGTACGTCCCCTTGCCATGTTTATTGAAAAGATAGAAATCAGCGGTGTTAAAAAACCTAGATTTACATTCATAAGCAATTACTAAACCCGCCAGGTAATTTATACTCTGGAAAAGATAGTACCCCCGACAACATACTATCAAGTTATACGGTTGTTTATTCTTGTTTGATTAAGTGTGCTACTAATACGATCTTGTCGCCCTCAGACATATGCATACTGTATTTTTCGTAGTAGTCATCTGATGAAGCTGCGAACCATGCGTGATTTTCTCCAGCTTCGAACCTTTCAACCAAAAAAACTACAGGAAACTCAATAACAGCACTACCTTCGGATGCAATTAGCTGTACATTTTCCCTATTAATAAAGTTTAACCCTTCTAAAATTCTCTTGGTCTCTTCTGTACATAAAAATGAATCTGATACTATGTCATGTTCTTTTAATTTTGACATAAGCATTTGCAAGGAAATTTTTAACCAACCTCCTTTTTCTTCTGTTAGGCCCGTAACTGCTTTGTAAAGCTTTACCCTTTTAGTTCTCTCTTCCTGAAATGCTTCTCTATCTTCTAGAGTAAGTGGCATCCGATTAAAATGAATATTTGCTTCCTGTACCGCATAAAACACACAATGATCGCCGTACTCGTATGGAACTGCCCCTACTATTTCTAGACTCATAAAGTTATTATAATATTTAAGTGTCGTTTTGAAAAAAAATACAAGCATTTCCCGCGTGCCAAAATATTTTAAATCATAAATTTATCCAATGACAGCTCGCTTCTTAAAAATAGAAATCTGTTAAAATTTAACTATGACAAGCGTAGAATCCTTTACGGACTACACTACTGAAGAAATAGATAGAATGAAAAACTGGGGAGGGGTAGAAATTGGAGTGCAAAAAGACAGTAAAAGTGGACTTACACGTCCGGAATTTACCTTTGATGATTATGCTGAAATCGGAAGGCCAAAAAATAAAGAAGAAGCTCTGCACATGCTAGTAGAAAATTATGGTGTTACAGGAGACCTCGACCTGCTGGATCAGGAACAGTTAAATATAATTATTAGAGACCTTCAATATGACTACATACCATCAGAAAAAGTATATAGAAGGCTTGGGCTTGAAATGGGACCTTATACTTACGCTGAGCGGGTTGCAATGCGAGAGGCATTAATTAACTTTGGTAGAGATGTTTTTACCGAATTAGAAAATAACGGGCACAGCATGGCGGGAGTCGTGCTATTAGGTTCGTGGATGCAAGTAAAAATGGGTGTATCGGAGCACTCCGATGTTGATGTTTTTTTTATACCGGAAAAAAGAAATGGACAAATAGAAGCGCAGGCAATCGTAACAGAAGCGGAAAAATTATATCGTTCAAGACAGGCACAGCTTCCCCCAACAGAAAAATTGGAATTTAGAGAAACAGATTTTCTGACAAAAGAGTGGGCTGAAAACACCAGGCTTCCTGAAAGAAGCGTTTTGTATTCCGAAAAATTGACTGCAAGCTCAGTAGTTATAGTAAAAGATGTGGAATGCGCACAACTATTGGATAAGGTCATGGGAATAACTAAAAAAGGAGCACAAATAATTGTACTGGATGAGATTTAGCTTAGCTCCGGGAAAAAACACTATCTTCCCACCTAATTCGAAAAATCTTCATAAGAAAAATAATATCTGTATACATTAGTTGCGAAGTGTGACCTATAGTGTATAATATCTTGAAAATTGTTTTGACTAAGAAATTGGGCACAAAAAAAGATAAGGAGATTAGGGATGTCACCTCCGTTTATAGCGGTTTTTGGAACAGTGGGCTGTTGTGCACTCGCCATACTGCTTCTGGCAGCGTTTTTGATAGCGCGGATAATCAAGAGGAAACCCGCAGTTACTACAACTACTGCACCCGTAACACCAACTACGGCCACTGCTGTCGTTGTAATGCCCGCACCAGTAACTGCTACTGCACCAACCACAATGCCGGCACCAGCCACCGCGGTACCCGCCACAACCCGTGGAGGCGGATGCCTGGGGACAATAATCGGAATTTTTAGCCTTCTGGCTAAGATTCTAGGCACAATGCTTGTCCTGTGCGGGTTTGGAGCTCTGACATATTGGTCAGCATCGCTTTTCGGTTATGCTGTATCCAATATATATGGAAAAGAAATCACAGAGGTCCTAATAATACCGGCTTTGGTGGGGGGTCTGATCATAACACTACCTATGTTCATCGTGAACTTACGTACGAGTATAGGTATTGTTTTTAACAGACCACACCTGAGAAAAACGGAATGGAAAACCAGGTTGCTAACTTTTCTGTTAGCAGTTCTCGGCATGACATGCTTTTTTCTCGCGATTAATACGCTGATCATCGCCTATTAACCCGCCCGTCCCCGCAGGCTGCGGAGAGAATTGATTAGCAGAAATGCTCATCTCTTTCTCCGCAGCCCGCAACGCCACACTAACCAGATAAAACGTAAAACGAAAGCCCGCCGTACAGCTGACTATACAGCTAAACAACCTTTCCCACATAAAAACCCGCAAATTGCTTTTACTAGCCAAAAATGGTATATATGCTGCTACATGGACGAAATCTCCCAAATTAAGCAAAATCTCAGTGTTGTCGATGTTATCGGCGGGTATATAGAAATAAAAAAAGCCGGCCGAAACTATAAAGCCAACTGTCCGTTTCATTCAGAAAAATCCGCGTCGTTTATGGTTTCGCCGGAATTACAAATATATAAGTGTTTTGGCTGTGGCGAGGCCGGGGACATATTCACATTCGTGCAAAAAATAGAAGGAATAGACTTCACAAGCGCGCTAACTATTCTCGCGGAAAAAGCCGGTGTTAAACTCGAGCCTAAACAATTCGACTCTACCGCAAAGGAAAAAGCAAAAATATTAGAAATTAACGCTACATCAGCAGATTTCTATCACCACATACTTACAAATCACACCCTTGGAGCACCGGCTTTGGACTATATAAAAAAAACTAGGCAGTTAGTCGCAAAAACAATCTCTGATTTTAATATAGGTTATGCGCCAAATACGTGGGATACAGTCGCAAAATATTTACTAAAAAGAAATTTTACCGAAGCAGAACTAGAGCTTGCGGGAATAGCGGTTAAAAGAAAGGCCGGTGACGGTTACATAGATAAATTTAGAGATAGAATCATGTTTCCCTTAACGGGAATCGACGGAAAAATAGTCGGTTTTACAGGCAGAGCTTTGAAAAAAGACCAGGAACCAAAATATTTAAACACACCTGAAACATTAATTTACCACAAAAGCTCGTATTTGTACGGCTTAGACAAAGCAAAGATCCATCTTAAAAACCAAGGCGTTGTCTTTGTAGAAGGTCAGATGGACGTAATAAGCGCGTTTCAAGCAGGAATTACTAACGTAGTGGCAACATCAGGCACCTCCCTCACCATAAATCAGTTAAAAATTTTAGCCAGGTATACACAGGATATTACATTTGCATTTGATTCCGACACAGCAGGTCAAAACGCTACTTTACGGGCAATAGAACTCGCGGAAAACGAAGGTTTTAATATAAATGTGGCAATAATCCCTGAAAACTATGCCGATTTGGATGAGTTAATTAAAGCCGACAAAGAAAATGCCAAAAAAATTCTATCAGATCCGGTCCCAATATACGACTTTTTCCTTGCTGCAGCGCTCAAAAAATTTGATAAAACCACCGCGACAGGCAAAAAAAAGGTTATTGAGGAAATAGCTCCAAAATTTGCCAAAATCAAAAGCACTGTTGTTTTTGATCACTACATTAAGCATATTTCAGCAGAACTAAGCCTAAATGAAGACACTTTAAGGGCTATCATCCAAAATTCAGGCGCCGGGGACTTTGAGGAAAAACTTGCCAAAACAACCGTACCTGTGGTAAAAGATAGGAGCCTAAAAACTAAACAAGAGTATATACACGCATTATTATTTAATGCACCTCTTGAAATAGCGCAAAATTATGTCCAAAAGCTAAATAAAAAAGACTTTACGGACGACGATTTACAGACCCTTTTTGCTGAGTTTAAAGACTATATAATTGGTAGAAAGCATAAATTTAATATAAAATACTTTAGTGACAAGCTCAGCGATAATTTGAGGGAATTAACGGAGAGACTTTATATGTGGGACCTTGGCGACTTGTTAGAAAACGAGGCCGAACTAGAGAGAGAGCTAAAAGCGGTTTTTAATAGAATAAAGCAAAACACAGTTTTTCGTGAACTTGCTGAAGCACAAGAAGAACTTAAAAAAGCTGAGTTAGAAAAAAATTTTGCAGAAATAGAAAATTTGTCTCAAAAGGTTTATAAATTATCAAAACAAAAAAACCAATATGACTAAAAATACAACTAAGAAACCTACAAAAAAACAAAAAGTAGAAGCTGAGGGTATTGACACCGGGAACGAGCCGGAAAAAAAGAATACAAAGCTTTCGCAGGACGAGAAAAATATTAAAAGACTTATTACAAAAGGGAAAAAACGAGGTTATTTAACACAATCCGAGGTCTTGGAGTTTTTTCCAAATGCAGAGGATGACATTGATGTGTTGGACTTTTTGTACGGGAAATTACTAGAAGCAAATATTGATGTGTATGATGTTGAGTCCGAAAAAGAAGCGCAGGAATTATCAGCGGAACGGTTAGACGTTACAAAAATAAAAACGGAACGCGCAACATCTATTGACCCGGTCAGAATGTATTTAAAAGAGATTGGGAAATCCGACTTACTTAAGGCTGATGAGGAGGTAGAGCTTGCAAAAAGAGTTGAGGTATTGCGATATAACAGAGCGTACCCGTTGCTCAAAAAGCAGCTAGGCAGAAAACCCCGCATAAACGAGCTGGCTCAAGAATTAAACGTAGACACCGAAACAGCAAAGGAAATAAGAGATAACACAAAAAACTATACGACCGCACAGTGTGAACAAGCTGAAAAAACATTAACCCAATCTAACCTAAGGCTTGTTGTGTCAATTGCAAAACGATACATGGGCCGTGGATTGTCGTTTTTGGACTTAATTCAGGAAGGTAACATCGGTTTAATGAAAGCGGTTGAAAAATTTGACTGGCGGCGCGGGTTTAAATTTTCTACATATGCAACTTGGTGGATTAGACAGGCTATTACCAGAGCTATTGCCGACCAAGCCCGGACAATCAGAATTCCTGTACACATGATTGAAACTATTAATAAATATAAAAAGGTGGCGCGCGAAATTGAACAGCGGTTAGAACGCCCGCCAAAACCGCACGAAGTTGCAAAAGAAATGGATATTGATATCGAACGGGCAAAAGAAATTGTAAAAATTATGCAAGATACTACTTCTTTGGAAAAAACTGTGGGACGGGAAGAAGATAGTACTTTAAAGGAGTTTATTAAAGATACATCCGTTGCGTCACCGTTTGATTCCGCGAGCCACGAATTGCTTAAAGGGCACATTGGAGATGTACTTGCCACGTTGAACCCGCGCGAACAAAAAGTGTTGGAATTACGATTTGGCCTAAAAGACGGGCGAACAAGGACTTTGGAAGAAGTTGGCCGCGAGTTTGGTGTAACCCGTGAAAGAATAAGGCAGATTGAGGCTAAGGCGTTGAGAAAATTAAGACACCCCTCAAGAAGTAAGCGGTTACGGGATTATTTGGATTAAACCGCCCTAACCCGACCGTAAAATCTTTCGTGTTTCGCTTTTAAAACTCTCCACATTCGGTTGGTCAAACGCGTTCACCTCAAGTAACCACCCCAGATACATCATCTCAATCATTTTAAATTGCATAACTTTGCCAAGCGACCTTTCACTAAGATCAGTAAGCTCAACTTCTACAAACGGAATTTCTGCCTTCTCGTAGGCAATTTTCACACCTGTAAACAACGCGTCCATAATTTCACTTGCGGTTTTACTGCGTAACTCATCGGCAAGCATAGAAAATATCGGTTTTTGCGGAACTTGTGGCTCATCTTCCTTCCAATGCGCGGAGATAAATGTAAAAAATTTATCTCTTTTCCCACCAAGGTATAACTGCCCTAAAGAATGCAAATCCGCAGAGCCTACTGAAACCGTCGGCGTAAACCCAATTCCTTCTTTCCCGATGCTTTCGCCCATTAATTGCCGGTACCATTTACCCAATGACTCCAGTTCCGGATGAAACACAAAAGTATCGTGTATTAGCTTAAGTTTGCGGTAGTTTAGAAATAAAATAATTGCAGATACAGCCGCAGGATTTTTTAGAATATTTTTATCCAGACACGCTGAACGTACATCCATTGCGCCTTCCAGTAAATTATAAATATTTACACCCACACACATCAACGGAAACAGCCCAACCGGCGAAAATACGGAATACCGTCCGCCGACGTTTTTTGGAATCGGCAATGCGGGAATGTTTTGGTCTTTTGCGGTTTGCCATAGCTCGGAGTCATAGTCGGTTGTCATTACAAGACGGTCTTTAAACTTAGACTTCGGTCCCAACAGTATTTCCAGATTTGCAATAGTTTCCGTAGTTTTTCCGGACTTGCTAACAACATTTATTATTAACTCGTGCGGAGAAATGGTACCCAAAAACTGCTTCAATTTGTACAGGTAATGCGGATCATTTGTGTCTGCAAATACTATTTTTGGGAAACGGTTCGGCTCAACCACATCAAAATAGCCGTAGAGCGCATCGTAAATTGCTTTGGTACCGAGATTCGACCCCCCAATGCCAATGTCCAGCACATAATTTAAATTTGGACCGGTCATTTTTTCCTTAATCTTAAACGCCGCTTTTACCATATCTTCGTCAAACGGCAAATTTAGCGAACTTTCAGGGTATTTATAATTATGCGCGGTTGCAACTTTTTTAAGGTGTTTAATGTAATCCTGCAGTAATTCGCCGATTGTTACAATTTCGTGCTCTTCAACTAATGAGGTATTTTTATATTTAAAGATCATGCTATGCCTTATTTCCGCCTATTTTTTATACCTACCCTATTTATACTTATTTTATTTCTGTCTACACTTACTATTACAAACTATTAACTGCCGAGGTTACGGGAATTTATCGTTATAGTGGCTCGGGCAGTAGTGGTTATAGTATACAACACAATTGATACAGTTAATTGATCAGTGGTAAAATTAACTAAAGTACTGTTTTCCCGCGAAATACATTGTAGAAACAAGAACACCAAACCCGAAACCAATAATAATATTAACGAGTACATTTCTATATCCCTCTTTTACTATCGGGTGATCACTTACAGCTACAACCACTAAATTCGGATCTCCTTGCTCACTTAGTTTTTGACTTGCAAGCATAACTTCGTCTACCAACGTGGTCCAGATCTTTTCTGCAGAGGCAGAAGGTAATCCTTTAACTGTTACGACAACAAGTTGTGGTGCGTGTTTTTTTGCTGATACTGCGCGCCCGAGTTTTCGCAAATTTGCCTCACTTACTGAGATGCTTAACGTATCTAACACTTTACTTTTTATGTCCGCGCTTTCGATTAACCCAATTAGTGTGGAGGTGTAAGATAATGCATTTTGCTGGGCATAGTATCCTTCGTACGAAAAAAAGCCGTCCTCTACGCTTTCGGGAGAAAACGTTGTACCCGGTTCAGGCTGTTCGATTTTACGAGTTACAAATAATGTACCTGTAGCACTGTACTTCGGCGGCAATAAAAAATAAATCACAACACCAACTAATGCAAAACTGACTCCGGTACCCAAAATAGCAATTTTATTTTTGGCAAAAAACTTAGAAAGTTCTTTTAGGGTCATTTTTGTGTGGGCGGGAACTAGGTTGTTACGCGTTTACTTTTTTTCCGTTGATTGCGTTTTCTTCTGTTTTTTTGTGAATCGTTTCGCTTTTTTTTGATTGACATAATGGTTTGTAGTATAGCACGGAAGCGACCTGTGGCGTATCTGTTTCGTCTTCTCCCAAGATTTGTTTTGCTTATGGGTTTTTATGCTGTAATTACCGCTAGCTCAACTAACCGGTTGCTGTACCCCCATTCGTTGTCATACCAAGCTAAAATTTTGACTAAATCTCCATCTATGACTTTCGTCATTGCCAAATCAACTATCGCAGAAAAAGGACTACCAATAACATCAGACGATACAATAGGTTCATAAGTAGCGGCCAGTACATTTTCATAAAATGGGTTTTTTGAGGCGGCTATAAAGGCATTGTTTACCTCATCAACTGTAGTTTTTTTTCCTACCAAAAAAGCAAGATCGGACAACGATCCTGTAATAATAGGTACCCGAATTGCAATCCCATCAAACTTACCGGTTAATTCGGGTAATACATCTGCGATAGCTTTCGCGGCACCGGTATCTGTTGGGATCATGTTCCACCCCGCGGCGCGAGCACGCCGTAAATCGGGTTTGCGCGGGTTTGGCGGACCGTCTACTAAATTTTGCCCCGCAGTTACAGCATGCACTGTTGTCAAAGCTGATTTTAGTACTGTAAATTCTTTGTGCATTACTGCCATTACAGGTGATACGCAGTTAGTTGTACAGGACGCGTTAGAAATGATTTTTTCGTCTGTATAGTCTTCTTGATTAACTCCTAGTAAAAAAGTTTGGGTTTCGCCTCCTTTTGTAGGCGCGGATACTACAACTTTTTTCGCCCCGGCTTTTAGATGTGCACCGGCTGAATCATTTTCGACAAATAAACCGGTACATTCCAGAACAACATCCACATCCAGCTCTTTCCACGGCAGTTTCGCAGGCTCTTTTTCTGATAACACTCTAGTTTTGTGTACTTTTCCATCTGTATCTGCAACCTCTAAATATGTTTCGATTGCTGTTGCTGTAAAAAAATCCTTTTCACCGCGATAGCTTTCCAGTCTCACTTTTTTGCCATCTTCTTCTAACTGCACTTTATGGGGATATATCCCGTATGCAGAGTCGTATTTAAGTAAATGGCCTAAAACTCTGGGATTAGCTAAATCATTAATTGCAACTATTTCGGCATTTGGTTTTTGGAGTGCAACTTTATACGCGGCACGACCAATCCGACCAAAGCCGTTTATCGCTATTTTCACTTTATTTTGGTTATTTTGGGTGTGTTGGGCAGACATATACTAACTATATTATACAAACTTAAGTGCTTAATATGAAGCTTATTTTTTGGTTGTTGGTTTTTAGCAAAAAAAACTAGTACAAAACAGAATTATGAAATTATGAAATGTGCTGATCTAGCCAACTCTTAAGCACATCTTTAGGCATGGCTCCCAACTTCCTAGCAATTTCTTTTCCTTCTTCTAGAATAACAAAAGTTGGAATGCTCATAATTCCGAATTGCGCCGCTGTTGTAGTATCGGTCTCAACATCAATCTTCTTAAAATCGACTTTTCCTTCATATTCGGGCTTTATTTCTACGAATATGGGATCCATCATCTTGCACGGTCCACACCAGTCCGCATAAAAATCAATTAAAGTAATCATTTGCCAGGTCCTCTAAACTTTCTTTGCAACTTAGTACTTGCTACCTAAAAAGTAGATACGAAACTATGATACCATATCATGGTTATGCAAAATGGAAAAGGGTATTTTTACGTTTTGTGCGGAATTATATTGGCTGGGGTTGTTACTACTATTGTTTTTTATGTTTTTCAGTTAAATGAGAATGAAAATCAGGAATCCCTGCACGGATATATTGATGAGAAGCAGCTCGCTGACCGAAAAAAATACTTTGAGACGTTAGTTAATTCTTATGACCCTGAGCCGTTATGGACACCAAAATACAGCGCGGGAGGCTCTCCCGTTAACTCAAGTGTTACCTCCGGAATAGAAACACCTGAAATTCAAGCACTGGCGGGAATGATTATTGATCTTAGATCCGGAAGTGTACTTTTTGAAAAGAATTCAACTGAAAGACGACCGATTGCAAGTTTGGTAAAAATAATGACGGCAATTATTGTTTTGGAACACGCCGAATTAGAAGATGAGGTTATTATAAGTACCCGAGCAGCCCAAATAGGAGAAAATACGATGGCATTAACAGCCGGTGAGGTATATACGGTAAAAGAGCTGCTGTATGGGCTGATATTAAACTCCGGTAATGATGCTGCATACGCGTTAGCTGAAAAAGTCGCGGGAGATGAGATGGTTTTTACCTACTGGATGAATCTAAAGGCTGGTGAATTAGGATTAACGGACACTTACTTTGCTGAACCTAGCGGACTTGATGACAACAGTTACAGCACGCCAAAAGATTTACTTAAGTTAACAAGATACGCTCTAAAAAGCCCTATATTTAGAGAATTGGCTAAAACCGTGGAAATTGAACTTACAGGAACAAAGCATAAAAACACACCTCTATATAATCAGACTAATCTTCTTACCACCTATCCGGGAGTGGCGGGTGTTAAAACAGGCTACACCGAAAAAGCCGGTTTGTGTTTAGTTTCATACGCTGAAAATGCTGGAAAAGAAATTGTTGGCGTTGTGTTAAATAGCCCAGACAGAAAAGGAGATATGATCCTTTTACTTGATCACGGGTTTAGGAGTCTAGGAGTTGAAATCGAACATACTCTCCTGGATTAATACTATTAGTTTCCGTCCACCCGCCATTTACTTCCAAAATGTACAGTGCGGGGGTCTTGGGCGCGTGTGTAGGACAAGCCAAAACGGTACACGGCTGTGCGTTTCTTTTTATATCTACAATTTTATGCTCTGAATCTATCCATATCATATCAAGTGGGATTTTTGTGTTCTTCATCCAAAATGCATACAGCCCTTCTGAGTCATATACAAACAACATACCTTCGTTAGTGCCTAAGTTTTGTCTTTCCATTAATCCGCGTGTTTTTTCTTCTGGAGTACTGGCAACTTCAGCTTTAATGAGCTGGTCACCTATAACAACTTCTACAAAATCATCGGCCGCGAGCACGGTTTTTGTGTTAGTTTTTACTGAATCTTCGACTACTGAATCTTCTATTGTAGAGTTTTGCGCTAGTTGCTCAAAATTTTCATACCCATATAGCGCAAATAATTTCTTCCGTGTTTCTTTAACCTCACGTTCAGCAGGAATAACATCAGCCATCACTTTTACATAATAGCCAAAAACTAATGCGACTAAAAACATGCAGACAAGACCAAATTTTGTGAATGCGCCAAAAAACATACGTCAATAATACCAATATATTAGCGTGATATCATTAGCCTGTGAAAAATTTAACCACCAAAGCCGTGCAAGAGAAAAAAGAAACAACCTCTGTTTTGCAGGGATTAAACGAACAGCAAATACCGGCCGTAACTCATCTGGAAGGACCGGCTCTGGTAGTTGCGGGTCCGGGCAGCGGAAAAACACGTGTTTTAACTCATAGAGTCGCATATTTAATTTTAGAGCACGGTGTACCCGAAAACGCTATTTTATGCGTAACTTTCACTAATAAAGCTGCGGGTGAGATAAAACACAGAGTAGAGAAGTTACTTTCACATGCGGAATTACAGTTTAACAAACTATACTGGAGCGGAACTTTTCACTCAATATGTTCAAAAATTCTCAGAAAGGACGGCCATGTCATAGGAATTCCACCTTCTTTTGTTATTTATGATACAGAAGATCAACTTGCATTAATAAAACAAATAATCAAAGATTTTGGCATAGATCAAAAGCAAGCTAATCCGAAAGCGGTATTAGCAACAATTTCAAGTGCAAAATGTGAATTGATTGGTCCGGATGATTATGTGCAATACGCACACGGCTATTACCAAAGAACAGTAGCAAAGATTTATCCTGAATATCAAAAAAGACTTAAGGCAAACGACGCGCTTGATTTTGACGACCTTCTTGTAGATGTCGTTAATCTGTTTTCGGTGCAAAATTCCCGCGGTGAATACCCCGTACTGGAAAAATACCAAAATACTTTTAACTATGTGTTAGTTGATGAATATCAAGATACAAATAAAGCGCAATATATTCTCACCAAGCTGCTTAGTGAGAAATCCACTAACCTATTCGTCGTAGGAGATATGTCTCAAGCAATTTATGCTTTTAGGGGCGCTGATTTTCGAAACATCCTAAATTTCCAAAAAGACTTCCCGGAGGCAAAAGTATACAACCTTGAGAGAAATTACCGCTCAACACAGACTATTTTAGATGCCGCAAACCACATTATTAAAAACAACTCCTCACATATTAAGTTGGATTTATGGACAGAAAACGAAGGAAAAGAAAAACTTTGTTTATATGTTGCGGGTGATGAGGTTGAAGAAGCAAATTTTGTGGTAAATCAAATTGTTGAGGCCCTTGCAAGTGGAAAAAATTATGACGATATTGCCGTCTTATACCGCACCAATGCCCAATCCAGAAATATAGAGGAGCATTTGATAAAAAGTAACCTTCCTTACAGAATTGTCGGTGGGTTTAGGTTTTATGCCAGAAAGGAAGTTAAAGATGTAATCGCTTATTTACGGGTTATACATAACCCAAAAGACTCGGTCTCCTGGAAACGAATAATTAATGTCCCGCCACGAGGCATAGGCAAAAAAGCTGAAGAAAGACTGAAAGATTCAGGTTGGGACTTGACCGAGGTACAGAAAGCTACAGGCTTACCGTTTATAGACTGGGTTAAAAATAAAGAAAGGTTGTCTACAGACGAATTGATGGATCAGGTGTTAGCCGCAAGCGGGTACATTAAGTGGCTGGATGACGGCTCAGACGAAAATTTAAGTAGAATAGAAAACATAAAAGAATTACGATCTGTTGCAGCTATTTTTGTAAATTTGGAGGATTTTCTGGAAAACGTTGCTCTTATTGAGAGTACCGATAAACCAGAAACAAAGGACGTTAGTGCGATTACATTAATGACAATCCACGCAAGTAAAGGTTTAGAATTTTCTATTGTTTTTATAATTGGGATGGAAGAAGGTTTATTCCCACATTCCAGATCGTTAATGGAATTGGCTGAATTGGAGGAAGAACGAAGGTTGTGTTATGTAGCAATAACCCGGGCAAAAGAAAAAGTTTATCTGACTCAGGCTAGGCAGCGTCTCTATTTTGGCAGAACCGAAGCAAATATACCTAGTAGATTCATTGGTGAAATTCCGGAAAATTTAATGGAAAAGACGGGTAATATTATAAATGGAAATAGTTTAGAACATACAAAAATGGTTAACGACTTTTTAGATGAGGAGATTGACCGCAAGAATTTTTCTTGGGACTAATTAAATAGTGTGTATAAGTTATACACACAGCTTTAGAATTTAGAATGCTTTGTGCTTTGCGTTTTTGTAAGTTGGTATAACACCACCCCGCACGCTGTCGTTACATTTAAGGATTTATGTTTACCGTAATGAGAAATCTCAATAATGTGCGTTGCGTTTTTTAGAATTTTTGGTGATACGCCCTCTACTTCATTACCAAATACAAGCACTGCGTTTTTATTTAGTTTATAATTTTTAAGCTCTTTACTTTTTTCTGACTGCTCTACGGCAATCAGCGATAGTTTTGCTTTGGAGGCAAATTTAATTAGAGCGTCTGCTGATTCCAAAAAAGTAATCGCAAGATCATTTTCTGACCCCAAAGCAGTCTTTTTAACATCCTCGTGCAATACAACTTTTCCCTGTGTATTAAAATTTTTTCCTGAATAACCAACTAAAATAACGTTGTATACGCCAAAGAAACTACAAGTACGAAAAACCGCACCGATATTATAAAGGCTTCTCACATTTTCTAACGCTATGTAGATGGTTTCCACAAATGCAGTATACTACAAGGTATATGCAAGATTTACAAAAAATTGCAAAAAAAGAACTGGGTCAAAATTTTTTAGCAAATCATAATGATATAAACACTATGGTTGGGGTATTTTTAGAACTGTTAATAGCAAATACCGGCAAACTGCTAGAGATAATAGAGATTGGACCCGGACTTGGCGCACTAACAGAATCGCTTGTCGACAATACAGACAACAACACACTTATTCATGCTGTGGAGCTAGATGATAGATTTGCGCTGGAATTACAAAAAAAATTTAACTCAAACTCAAAAATAGAAATTGTTCACACAAATATACTCGACTATTTACCAAGATTCGCTCCACGAGAAGCTGTAAATATTATTGGGTCTCTTCCCTACTATATAACGTCTCCAATAATTCACGCGCTTTTGTATATGCGAGCTCAGCCTAACGTGTGTGTTTTATTAGTGCAAAAGGAGGTAGCCCGAAAAATAACTGCACTTCCGCCGGATGCATCATATTTTTCGACATTTGTACAAACTTTTTACCGTACAGAATACATACAAACAGTTGCGAAAGAAAATTTTGTACCTATTCCTAAAGTTGATGGCGCGATAATCAGATTGAGAAGAGCGCCTTTTTATAATACGATTAACAATGGTAAAAATACTGACGGGGGTGGCGTTGCTGAAAGCACTGGGGGCGTTATGGAAGAATCTCCAATCTCCCAAAACGAGCTAAAAAAATACGAAGGCTTTTTACATAAAGGTTTTTCAAATCCCAGAAAAATGCTTAACAAAATATTTACTGAAAAAGAACTTGAAAAGGTTGGCGTTGACGGCACACTCAGGCCTCAAAATCTAGGCGTAAATACATGGGTAAAAATGTTTAAACTGCTTACGTTTAATTAGGACACGCTTCGCATTGTTTATTGCTTGTCGAACATCTCTTTTTAATTATTCTTTAAACTAGGTTTTAATCTACTCTTCGACAACCGTGATATTTTCTATAATTACGTTTTCTGTCGGCGACGATGGTTCTCCGTTTGCATTTGCTACCACAGGCGTACTTGCAATAGTATCAACTGTTGCAAAGCTATCAGCGTCTTCTACTTTACCAAAAATCACATAATTTGGCGGTAAAGGATAGTCTTGGTTCATAATAAAAAACTGGCTGCCGTTTGTATTTGGACCGGAATTCGCCATTGCCAAAACTCCTCTGGAATACTCCCCTTCGAAAGGCTCGTCAGCAAATTTGTAGCCGGGGTCTCCCGTTCCCCAAAACTCTTTCATCGTATCATCAGCTGTAAACGGATCACCAAACTGAGACATAAAATCCTTTATTATTCTGTGTGACTTTGTGCCGTTATAAAAACCTTCTTTTGCCAAAAACACAAAATTATTTACCGTCACGGGAACTGCTTCTTCAAACAGATCAACTTTGATTTCGCCTTTATTCGTTTTAATTACTGCTTTATAATTTTTGCCTTGTACTAGCGTGAGCGCTGGCGCTTCTTTGTAAATTTTTGCGCCAAGTTGAGTATTATTTAAATTAACCGGCATATCTTCCTCCCCATCTAAATTTTGTACTTCGTCAGTTTCACTTAATATATTCTCCGAGCTTTTATCCGTGTTATCAAGAATAGCCTGAGTTCCTGCAACCGCTTGTTCTTCGTTCTCATCTTGGTGAGCGTTGTTTTGCGAAAAGAAAAATAAAGTTATGACCAAAATTATTAACACACCAAAAACAAGTAACATTATATTGTTGCTAGAGTTTATGTTGCTTTTTGTCATAAAATATAATTGTTGAATTAATTAGGCCCGCGCTCGGAACCCTTTTCTCTAGATTCTTTGCACGGACCTGTAAAGCCCGGCGAGTATAGCGTAGAAACGACGGGCTTGGCTCCCTCGTCCAAATAAGACGATGGGTGTATTGTACAATATACACAATGATAATAGAAGAGGAAATTCCAGAAGAAGAAATAGAGCTAATTCAAAAAGAGGCTGAGCACATTGTACGTGAAAACGTAGTTCTCGAATCAGGTGAGCCGGCTGTATTAGAAATAATATCCGATTTTTCACACATAACTCCAGAACTAAAAAATTACCTGGCTGAACAAATGTGTGTTGTACAAAACCCGGAAGGCGTAATCCCGAATGAGGTGAGCGCTGTTTTAAGACAAATGGCAAATAATTCCTATGACTTATATTACGTAAAAAATCCTAATGGGAATATGCTAGGTTTTGCAACGGTTTTTCCTGATGATACTCAAAAGGATGCGTGTTATATTAACAAGGTTCAAACTGCACCGCTACACAGACAAAAAGGTATTGCGAAAACCCTAATTATGAAAACACAAGAAAACTTTAACCGGGTTATGTTTATCAACATAATACAAGATGAAAAGATAAAGCAGGCGCTAAATAATTTTTATATACGGCTCGGTTTTCGCCAAATGGACGGAAACATACTTATATGGAATAGTGGTAATAAAAAATGAGCAAACACATAATACAATCCCCACAATGGGGAGAGTTTAAAACAAAATATGGCACCCCAGCAGTACGTGTAAACGGTACAAACAACACGTATGCGCAGTACACAATTCACAAAATCCCAAAAACAAACTTTGCGGTTGCATACTGCCCGAAGGTAAACCCGGAAAACATTGATTGGGAGCCTTTAATTATGTCAGCAAAAGAAAATGGCTGTTTTAGAATTAACTTCGACGCACCTTACGTACTAAAAGGTACTCCGGAAGAAAAGCGGGCTGTAGCACTTTTTGAAACGCATGAAAATGTCCGGAAAGCACCAAAAAACTTATTTACAAAATACAACATTTTGCTTGATCTTACAGGTTCGGAAAACGAACTACTTGCGAACATGGCATCTAAACACCGCTATAATATAAAATACGCGCAAAAAAGCGGTGTAACTACAAGAATCGGTGAAACCCCCGAAGATTTTGAAATCTTTTGGAAACTGTCTGATGAAACCGCTAAGCGCCAAAAATTTCTTATCCACCCGCGGGAATATTATTTAAAAGTGTGGGAAACTTTACACCCAGAGGCCATGGCTCATTTGTTAATTACGGAGTTTAAAGGCGAACCGCTTGCAGCCTGGATGCTGTTTACTTACGAAAATGTTTTGTATTACCCATACGGTAGCTCATCCGAAAAACATAAAAATTTACACGCGAGTAATTTAATCGGCTGGGAAGCTATAAAATTTGGAAAGGCTCGTGGATGTAAAATTTTTGATATGTGGGGTGCATGTAAAGATTTGGAAGATGCTACTGATCCGGAATGGGGTTTTAGTAATTTTAAAATTAAATTTGGCGGAAGGCACGTTGAGTATATGGATTCATACGATTATGTAATTAATCCCACGTTGTATAAACTTTTTAATGTTGCTTACCCTATGGCGATTGGGTTGTTAAAAAAGCTTAAGTAGAAAATAAATTATCAACAAGCTATAAGGTAAGTATTAACAGTAATGCACAGAACGCATAAAAATTCTTAGCCTTTGAACGCGAACGGACAAATAGCCCTAAAGTCGCACCAGCTGCAATGCTTTCCGGGAGTCGCCTCAAAATTACCTGACTGCATTTCTTTAATTACTTTCACTACATCGGCCCGCTTTTTTTCCAGCTGTGCTTGTGTTCTTGTTGTTGTAACTTTTTCACCCTGCTCAACAAAATACAAGCTCATTTTTTTCGGTTCAAGGTGAAGTGCTTCTTTAACGGCAATTGCGTAAAACGCAACCTGATCATCGGCATCAACTTCTTTTTGGGTTTTTGCCTGACCGGTTTTATAATCAATAATCTCTACACCACCGTCGGCCAAAGGATCAATCCTATCAATTCTGCCAAAAAACTTTATGCCGCCGATTTTTATATTAAAGCTTTGTTCTAAAGCTACAGGCATAACAGCTAGCTGCTTATTATTTTCGTAATATTTTGCAAGTAACTGTTTCCCACTTTCAAATCTGATTTCTCGGTGTTTTTTATCAGGGTAGCCTAGCGGTTGCCAATTTTTCTCATACATTTGAAGCAACTCGGTTAAAGTAACGTTTTCTTTTGCAAGCTGTGCCGAATGAAAATCACGTAAGGTATCGTGAATTGTTATCCCAAAGCTAAGTGCGTGATTAGGCGGTGTCGGTACATACAGCACATACTTATAACGGTATAGTAGCGGACATGTTTTATAGTCGCTTATTTTTGAGTAACTAAGATTATTTGGCGTATGCTTTCCAAGTTGTTTCGCTTCGGGACTTCTAAATTCCGATGATACGCCAAATAAACTATCCTGGGCCTTCCTTGTATTCACTTCTTCTAACTCTTTAGGTTTAATTCCCGTCTCGGTAACATACCCACTAAGTACCTTGTCTCTTTTCCCACCGTAATTTTTTGCAGCCGTTAGGTATAAGTATTTTTGCGCCCGCGTCATACCTACGTAAAATAATCTGCGCTCTTCCTGCAAATGGGAATTCCCAACAGGTAAACTCTCTTTTATTAGGTTGTCCGGTATTTCTATTTCTTCTTTTCTATCCCTAGTCGGAAACCTGTCACCTACTAAATTAATCATAAACACTACCGGAAATTCGAGCCCCTTACTTGCGTGCACTGTTAAAAGGTTAATTGTGTCTATATCTTCGATTTCCGCTTGTGCAGGATTCTCTCCAGCCTCAATCATCAATTCTATATAATCCAAAAAATTTACGATGGTTGGGATTTCTTTAGTGTCTGCTCTGTAAGCAAGCTCAAATTTTTTTACTCTATCTAAAAATAAATTTAAATTTCTTATACTTAACTGATTTTCTACTGTCTCTTCCGCTACGAATTGTTTTATATACCCGATGTCTGTAACTAGCTCGTGTACTAATTCGACCGGCGTTTTATCAGTTATCAACTGTTGATACTGTGAAATTTTCTCGTAAAGGGAAATAATTTTTGTATCTATACTTCTTTTAATCACATCCCACATATCAAGTTTCTTAAACTTGGTGTCTGAGAGAATTTTCGCTATTTCTTCATTCGATATTTCGAATGTACTTATGTTTAATACTCTATATAAACTAATTGGGTCGTTTACATTCACTATAACTTTTAGTAAGGCAAGAATATCTCTTACTTCTTCTCTATCATATAACCCGCGATTGCCAACAAGCTGATACGGTAAGCTGTATTTTCTTAATGCAAAAATAAACGCATCTAAATGGTTGTTTGCACGAGCTAGAATAGCAAAATCTTTATAATTAAATGTCGGCTCACGGCCAAGAATTTCTAAAATTTTGCGGACGACAAAATCAACCTCATCTTCTACAGTTTTTGCTATAAATGCTTCTGGAGTTATACCTCCGCGCTTTTGCAAACTTTTAAGTTCTTTTGATATTCCAAGTTTTGCTTCTAGTGTATCGGGATTATTGTTCTGAATTAATTTGTATGCCGGATCAAGTATTTCCTGCGATGATCTGTAGTTTTCTAATAAAGTAATCATTTTGCTAGTGGGGTAATCTTTTTGAAATTCCAGAATATTCGAAACAGCTGCCCCTCTAAATTTATAAATTGACTGAGAATCGTCTCCTACAACAAGTAAGCTGCGTACACCGATTTCTACCTTGTTTGTAGACTTTAAGTCGTTTTCTGTTTTTTTAGAAGTTTTTCTCTCTGCGTCTTCCGGTGGGAAAAGTAGTTTTATTAACTCATATTGGGCGTAATTTGTATCCTGAAACTCGTCAACCAAAATGTGCTTAAACTGCCGCTGATATTTCTTTAATATTAATGGGCGGTTTTTAAATAAGCGAGTGGTCCATAAAATCAAGTCCCCGAAATCCATTTTTGAGTGCTTAAGTTTAAGTGCTTCATATTTTTGGTAAATGCGAAGAAGTTCTTGCCAACGTGGTAAGGCGTCAGTTTCCAATATTACCTCTGTTTCATAATTTTCATTTTTCTCTGTATTTTCTGGTGTGTTAGTATTTCCAGCCCTTTTGGCAATTTTTACCATTTCTGCCCTTTTTGCATCTGTAAACAGCGATTCCCTATTTTCTAACCCCACTACAAACTGTTCGAATTCCTGTACCGACACGTTTTCATCTTGTAGTCGGGAAATAAATTTTAAAATTGCCGAAATAAATTTTGTTGGATTACCCAAAGGTCGAAAATAATTTAACTCAAAATCAAAAAGGTGCTGCTGCAATAACAACCACTGCTCAGGGTAAGACATAATTTTATACCCCGAATCCAACCCAATCTCCAGCCCCTCGGCTTTTAAAATACGATCTGCAAAAGCGTGAAAGGTATATAACCACGGCTCTTCATAACCTAAGGGCATAGCATCGTCCAGACGAGAGAGCATTTCGGTTGAAGCTTTTTCGGTAAAAGTAACAGCTAGGATTTGCTTTGGATCTACTTTTTGCGTTTTTATTAAATATTTTATTCGTTCGGTAATAACACGAGTTTTGCCCGTACCCGCACCTGCTACAACCAATAACGGTCCCGCTTTGTGCTGAACGGCTTTTTTTTGGTTTTCATTAAGGGTTAATTTGGATTTTGCCATAATTTTTTGCTTTAGTAAGCCGGTTTTACCGGCTGATGTTGATTATACATGAAGAAAGCCGCCTGGTATGCTATAATACACCCCATAGTACGTATCCCGCTGGGCGAAGGAGGAAAAAGTGGAGATCTTGGCGGTTGTGGCACCGTTAGTAGTCGTC
>CAZBWW010000005.1:0-52259 GCA_964496005.1 uncultured Candidatus Saccharibacteria bacterium
TGTCTTGAGGTAAATCCAAAAAGCGAAAAATACACCTATGAATCACAGGCTTTGGATGAAAACATGATTTCCGAGGTTTATGAATATGCAGGCTCAAGAATTATGGAAGCACTTGATGCGCCGCATAAGCTTTCCAAGGCTGAAGAAAATGAATTAGCACGTGAAATAATGGAAGACTTGTTTGCGAAATTTGAAGGTAAATATAAAAAGGTAAATCTGGAACGTGCATATTTTGCAATTAGGAAAAAGGCTCTCCAGAAAGCTGTACTACACGATGGAAAACGGGTATTCGGACGTGATTTCGACGAAATACGTCCGTTGAGTGCGGCGGTTGGAGTACTACCAAGAACTCATGGTACGGGCTTATTTTCACGCGGTGAGACACAGGCTTTAACAGTAGCCACACTTGGGAACCCGTCAATGGAGCAGTTAATTCAGGATATGTACGGAGAACGGGCCAAAAGGTACATTCACTATTATAATTTCCCCCCGTACTCAACTGGTGAAATAGGCCGCATGGGAAGCCCCGGAGGGCGTGAGATTGGACACGGCATGCTCGCTGAAAAAGCGTTGAAACCTGTAATCCCACCGCAAAGTGAGTTTCCATACATGATAATACTTATGACTGAGATATTGTCATCTAACGGGTCTTCGTCAATGGCATCTACTTGCGGTTCAACATTAGCCTTGATGGATGCAGGTGTACCAATAAAGGAGATGGTAGCCGGAATCTCAATCGGGCTTTTGGCAGACGTAGAAAATGATAACTGGGTATTACTTACTGACATAGAAGGTGTGGAAGATGGTGCCGGCCACATGGATTTTAAAATTGCCGGAACAGAGAACGGTATTACTGCGATTCAGCTTGATATGAAAGTAAACGGCATCCCAATGGCATTATTGCCCAAAGTATTCGAAAAAGCTAAAACTGCACGCCTTCAAGTATTAGAGGTGATGAAAGGCGCAATTAGCAAACCAAACACTGAATTAAGCAAATACGCACCGAGAATGTCCACAATTAAAGTAAACCCGGATCAAATAGGCATGATTATAGGCAGTGGTGGGAAAACTATTAAGGAAATCCAGTTAAAAACGGGTGCTGAAATAGGTATTGATGAGGATGGTAGTATCTTTATTTCCGCGGATACCAGCGAGAGTGCACAAAAAGCACTGGCCATTATTGACGGTATGACAAGAGAAGTTCGAGCCGGTGAGGAATACGAAGGCACTGTGGAAGAAATTGTTGATTTTGGTGCGTTTGTTGAAATTTTACCAGGCCGTACTGGATTACTACACGTTAGCGAAATTGCTTATGACTATGTAAAAGATGTCAAAGATTATTTAAAGGTTGGCGACAAAATAAACGTCAAAGTACTGGAAGTAAACATGGGCAAGATTTCGTTATCAAAAAAAGCATTGGAGCCCCGCCCCGAAGGCTATGATGGGAATCAGCGTAGTGGTGGTTACGGTGGTAATGATACTGGCGGCACTAGACGGCAAAAATATGACAGAAACGACAGAAACAGAAATGACAGAGGTAGAGGTGATAGGGGAAGAAAGCGTTACTAACAAAAAAGTTACGCCATTTGGCAGCACTTTCCAAAAAAGTGCTAAAATTGACTTAACATGCCTAAAGATAAGACCCAAAACGCCGGTCAAGATGAATTCATTTTCGAAGAGTTGGAAGCACTGGATGCTTTAGTAAAAAAGACCGAAGGGCTCCCCGAAGATTTAGAAGAAAAACTTGATCAAATTCTAAACCGGCTTAACCGCATGGCGCGGTTGGGTCATTATGCGAGCGAATTTGAAACTTCATCCAGATATATTGAAACTCTGGCGGCAATTCCATGGAAAGCAAGAACAACGGACAATATGGATTTGGCAAACGCGAAAGCGGTACTAGACAAGAATCACTACGGTATGGAATGGGTAAAAGAAAAGATTCTGGAATATCTTGCAACCCGAAAATTAATTTTTGAACGGTCTGAAAACCCTGACGAGGCTTTATCCCAATCACTGGTTTTGCTGTTTGTGGGTTTACAGGGTATTGGAAAAACCACACTTGCCCGTTCTATAGCTGAAGCGCTAGGTCGGGAATTCATTAGGGTATCTTTAGGTGCGATTGGTTCAACTTACGAAATAAGAGGTATGAGCAAGGCGTTTCCCGAAGCAGAACCAGGCCAAATTGTCAAAGCCATGATTAAATCAAAAGTGCGTAACCCGGTAATTTTACTGGACGAAATTGATAAAGCCAGCGGACAGGAAGGGTTGAGAACAGATATTATGTCGGCTCTGCTTGAAATACTTGACCCAGAACAAAACAAAACCTTCAGAGATCATTATGTAGATTATCCAATGAATTTGTCTGATATCATGTTTATTTGTTCTGCAAATAATACTGGAACTATCTCTACGCCATTGATGGATAGATTAGAAGTTATAAAAATGCCCGCGTACACTGATAATGAAAAAATAACTATTGGCAGGCAGTACCTACTTCCGGAAGTACTAAAAAGAAGCGGACTTAAACCCGATGAGTTGGAAATTAGCCCTGAACTGTGGGAAGGTATAGTCAGACCGTTTGGATATGACAGCGGGATTAGAAGTTTAAACAGAACTTTAAGCGGCATAGCGAGAAAAGCGGCAAAAGAAATAGTTGAAGGAAAAGCAACAAAAGTTGTTATTACGAAAGAAAATTTGAAATATTACCTGCCGCAATAAAATTGCAAGTATGACTGATTTAGCTTTGAAAGACCCAAGTTTAGCCGAGTTAGATAAAATACGTGAAAAGGGCTTAAGACCCGGAATAGTAGCGTGCTTTGTAAACGACAAGAAACTGCTGATGGTATTGAAAAGGGAGTATAACTTGTGGTTAATGCCGCAGGGAGGTATTAGTAATGGGGAAACACCACAAACTGCAATTCTTAGAGAAATGACTGAAGAAATGGGTAAAAGTTTTATTGATAACATTGCAGGTGAGGGTGAACTACTTTATGAGGAGGGGCTGTTTTTTTCGGAAAAAATTCATGGTGAACGGGAATTGCAAACCGACAGCGGTAAAGTTTTAACGATGACAGGTAAGCATTACTTTTTTTATGTGCTTCCAACTAAAACGCAAGAGGTAATTCTTTCGGATACAGAGTTTGACGATTATTTTTGGATGCCGTACTCGGCTGCAAAATTTATTACCACCAAGATGTACGTTAAAAACAAAGGTGAAATAATTTTAAAAGTGTTGGAACTACTTAAAGTCCGGGGGTTTATACTATGACAAAAAAAGCGCAATTAGCTCAAATTGAAGCGAGTATTAAGCAGTGCAAAAAATGCAGATTATGTGAAAATGCACTGAATGCAGTCCCCGGTGAGGGAAACCCAGATACCGACTTGGTTTTTATTGGAGAAGCCCCCGGCGCCGAAGAAGACAAAACAGGCAGACCGTTTGTTGGCAGAGCTGGAAGATTGTTGGAACAACTGCTAGAAAAAATTGGGTATGCACGGGAGGATGTGTGGATTGGCAACGTTGTTAAGCATCGGCCACCACAAAATAGAGATCCCCTGCCTGATGAGATTGCATTTTGTGAGCCATTTCTTACTATGCAATTGGATATAATAAAACCTAAGCTTATTGTCGCGCTAGGTAGGTTCGGGTTGCAGTATTTTTACAAAGAAGGAAAAATTTCGCAGGATAGGGGTAAATTAATTGTATTGGAAAAATACAATTTATATCCCGTATACCACCCCGCCGCCGCCCTTCGAAACGGAGATATGGCGCGGGAGCTTGCAAGAGATTTTTTAAAAATTCCCGAGGTGCTAAAAAAGGTTACTGCTGAGGCGGCGGAAATTGAAGCGCAAAGAAATAAGTTAATACACGGAACTAATCCATTAGGTTTATGATTTCATCACGGTGTAAAAGAATTTCAACATATCGGCTTCGTAGTCCGATAGTAGCTATTCACTAACCTAGTGGAAAAAAATCTGTTAAAGTTAAGGAGATAAATAATATGCCAAAGTTTACAAATGAAAAAAGAGAAAAAATAGAAAGACAAAATCTGGAGAGTGCACCGGAACTTAAAATACTTGCACTAAGTGGTACGGAAGGTGTTACGAAAAACATGACTGTGTACGAATACGGCGATGACATTATTATCGTCGACTGTGGAATAGGCTTTCCAGACGCGGAAATGCTTGGGGTTGACGTTGTAATTCCGGACTTTTCGTATGTGTTGGATCGGAAAGAAAAAGTTCGCGGGTTAATTATTACGCACGGCCACGAGGATCACCTTGGTGCTGTCCCCTACTTGCTTTCCGAATTAAACGTACCGATATACGCAAACGCCCTTGTTCAAGGCTTCATCAAAAGCAGGCTAAAAGACAGGGCTAACTCACAAACAGAACAAGACACCAGTTTTCATCTAATCGGACCAAATGAACCGGAAATACAGCTCGGTGCTTTTAAAATCTCAACATTTCGGGTTAACCACTCTGTGCCTACGTCCTTGGGAATTTGTATAAATACACCCGAAGGCAAGTTACTTCATATGGCGGATTACAAAGTTGACTGGACACCTATCTTGGACGAGCCAATAGATATCGCAACTATTTCCCGTCACGGTAAAGAGGGTGTGTTGTGCCTGATGTCAGATTGTCTGGGTGCAACTACCGAGGGCTATTCCAAATCCGAAAAGGAATTGAGCTCAACGTTTCATACATTATTTGAGCAAGCTGAAAACAGGCAGATTATGGTCACAACCATCTCGTCTAATATTTCACGAATGTACCAAATTATAGATGCCGCAATTAGAATGGGAAGAAAAGTATCAATTGGCGGGAGATCAATTCATCAGAGCGTAGCCGTGGCAAAAGGATTAGGCTTGCTCCCTTTTGACGAGTCGGTGTTTGTGGATTCAGAAAAGGCAGCCGGTTATCCGCAAAAAGACTTGGTTTACATTGTTGCCGGGTGTTATGGCCAACAAGGGTCTACTCTTGATCGGATCAGCCGGGATGAACATAAACACATTTTGCTTGAAGACAATGCAATGGTAATCTTTTCTGCGGATCCTAACCCGCCGGGTGCCGATATTGCGGTTGAGAGAGTAATGGACAATTTAACATTACGGGGAACTGAAGTTTTTTACAGTGAAATTCAGGAAAACTTGCACGTGTCAGGTCACGGGCCAAAAGGCGACTTAACTTTAATAGCGTCTATTGTAAAACCAAAATATTTTATTCCTATTGGCGGTACAGTAACAAAAGCCCGGGCGTACAGAAATATGGTCGGAAAATTAGGCTTTGACAAAAATTCCGTTTTTGAATTGCTTGAGGGCGAAAGTGTAGTTATTAAAAATCAACAAGCAAAAAGAGGTCCGGTTATCCAGACCGAACAAATCTTAATAGACGGTTCGGGTGTTGGGGATGTTGGGAAAGTTGTTATACAAGACCGAAAATATCTATCCAATGAAGGTGTATTTATTGTTGTAGTACCAATGTCAAAGCAAAACAACAGAATTATGGGTAGTGTTGAAATAATTACCCGGGGGTTTGTGTACGTCAAAGAATCTAAAGATTTGATGGAAAAATCTAAAAAGCTGGTGAACAAACTCTTAAATAATGAAAAGGGCGATGTGCAAAATTGGAACAGTATTCAAGGTAAGCTTGAAAAAGAAGTGTCCAAATTCCTGCGAAAAGAAACCGGTCGAAATCCGATGGTGATTGTATTTGCCTTAACAATATAGCTCAACAATATAGGTTAGAGCAAAAAACACGGCTTAAAACAGCTTAAAAATGGTATTATTACGGTAATGCCTAAAAAACGTGGACGACGCAAAAAATTCAAACTCAGGTTCAATGTAAGAATTGAAACGGCTAGATCCGCAGTCGCTATTTTGTTACTTGTACTTTCAGGTATAACCCTTATTTCGCTTGTTTTTAGCAATTATTCACTAAACGCCAAAGTACAGGGTATTTTTAGACTCGGATTCGGATACGCCTTTGTACTTTTGATACCTATATTCTTTATTTTAGGCCTGTATCTTCTTAATACCGTAGAGTGGAAAGTGGTTAACTCCCGTATATTAGTGGGGTTAACTATTTTATTGTTTGCTGTTTCCGCACTAATTCATACTTTTATCTCAAACGACAAAGCGTATGAAATTGCGCGAGCAGGCTCAGGCGGTGGACTCATCGGCTATAAATTGGCTCAATTGTTAGAAGGTATGGTTAGTGTTTATGGCGCTGTGCTAATTTTACTGGCACTTTCTGTACTTGCGGCTATTTTAATAATTAACAAGTCTTTTGACGAGATTGTAGCTGTAATAAAAAATCCCGGCGAACATAGCGGTTTTCTAAAAAGTCTACCTTTTATTGGTAAGGGGGACAAAACAAAAGACGCTAAAGCAGACGGTAAAGCAGATGATATTGTAATTGACTCCGGTATGCACCTAAATACAGAATCGGATCAGGCAGCAACCTCAGACGATGATGAGCCGCTTGAAAAACCGAGCTTTGAAATTATCCCGACTTTGGCCGAGCCACGAACCGAAATAGGTGTAACAATAGCATCCGCCGGAGCCGGGACGGTTACCTCGTTAACAACTCCTGGACTACCTTACAGTGACAAGGTTTGGGAACCCCCGCCACTTGACTTGTTAAATAACCCGCCAAATACCCCTGTAGATAGAGGAGATGTCAAAGCCCGTGCAAGAATAATCGAAGAAACGCTGTTATCGTTTGGGATCCAGGCTAGTGTAAAAGATTATAGATTTGGTCCTTCGGTAACCCAATATATGCTGGAAGCGTCGTCGGGCACAAAAATCGCGAAAATTGCCAATTTGCAATACGACCTGGCATTGGCACTTGCTTCACCTACCGGCTCCGTCAGAATTGAGGCGCCAATTCCTGGAAAATCGTTGATAGGTATTGAGGTGCCTAACAATAATAGGGTCTCGGTTTATTTCAAAGAGCTAATTTCTTCAGACGCAATGAAGGGTAAAAAATCCAAACTTACAATTGTACTTGGGCTGGATGTTGGCGGCCAACCAATTGTGTATGATATCCAAAAAATGCCTCATTTGTTAATTGCAGGGGCTACGGGTTCCGGAAAATCGGTTTTTATTCATTCTTTAATGGCATCGTTATTATTTAAAGCAAGTCCGGAAGAAATAAAATTTATCCTAATTGATCCTAAAAGAGTGGAGCTGGTAAATTACAACGGCATTCCCCATCTACTCGCGCCGGTAATAACCGACATCGACCGTGCCGCAGCAACATTTAAATGGTTAGTTAAAGAAATGGAACGCAGATATAAACTGCTCGAAACCGCAAAAGTACGGAATATTGACGCCTATAATGAAAAATCGGGTTTTCAGGCTTTACCTTATATCGTGCTGGTGGTTGACGAAATGGCGGAAATTATGGTTGCTGACCCGGCGGCGGTTGAAAAAAGCATTATTAGGTTGGCGCAACTCGCACGGGCAACAGGTATTCATTTAGTACTAGCTTTGCAAAGACCGTCAACAAACGTAATTACAGGATTGATAAAAGCCAATATTCCATGTCGAATTGCATTCAATGTAACTAGCCAGGTTGACTCGCGCGTTATTATTGACCAGCCCGGAGCTGAAAAATTGTTGGGAAGCGGAGATATGTTATTTGTACCTCCGGATGAAGCAAATCCGATTAGAATTCAGGGTGCGTATGTAGACACCAAAGAAACTACAAATCTGGTTAATTATTTAATTAATTCCGGGGTAGAACCAAGCTTTAAAGAAGATATGTTTGATGTCAGGGATGACTCAAAAAGCGTTTCAGCAGGCGGAGAAGGAGTAGATGACTTATTTGATGAAGCCGCGGAAATAATAATTGCAGATGGCAAAGGCTCGGCATCGCTTCTACAAAGAAGGTTATCTATTGGGTATTCGAGAGCGGCAAGAATATTAGACGAGCTAGAAGCCAAAGGTATTGTGGGACCGCCAAAAGGCAGTAAACCAAGGGAAGTATTAATTAAAGGGCATGTTGCAAATCCTCTGGAACAGGATTATGACCTAATAGATGAAGGGGGTGTACAAAATGACATCTTATAAAATCAAGATTCTACTTGCTGAAGATGAAAAAATTGCATACGAACCGTTAAAACTTAAATTGGAAGAAGAAGGTTATGAAGTAAGAGTTGTAGAAAGCGGTGATAACGTTGTTAATACAGTAAAAGAATTTATGCCTAACCTGTTGATTCTGGACGTGGTGCTCCCGAAAAAATTTGGGTTTGAAATTCTAAAGGAAATGCGCGAAGATGATAGATTGAAAACCATGCCTGTATTAATTCTTTCCAATCTTTCACAAATTGAGGATATATCAAAAGCCGCAGAGCTCGGAGCAATAGAGTACATAATAAAGAGTGATATCTCACTTTCGGAGTTAACAAAAAAAATTGCTGCAATAATTAGCAGGACACCTAACAATTAGAAAGCGGGTTGTAATTTGACGAAGCCCTGCGCACATGTGATACTTTCTTTAGACTGAACTACTGCCCTATGGATATACAGACACTATTAATTATTATTCTTGCTATTTTGACTGTTTGTATTGTTGCCGTAAGTATTTACCTGATAATCACACTAAAAGAACTAAGGGGTACACTACACCGTGCCGACAATGTACTTGAAGACGTTGAAACCGTAACCAAGACTGTATCAACTCCTGCGGCGGCGATAACTATGCTGGCAAACTTCATGTACGATGCCGTAAGTACAGTTAAATCGGTTACATCGATTGCAGATCATTCCAGCTCCAGAAATAAAAACCATAAATAAAAAATAGTGTAGAAATAATCGGAGTGTTGCAAAGGGATTGTGATAAAATCAGTGTATGAACACTATCTCTGCCCAACCTAATGTGCCCGGTAGCCAAACTATAGGCAGACCTGTGAACCCAAACCCACAGTCTCCTACAGCTACACCGGGTATGCCCACTCCTAATCAGCCTGCACCACAAAATCCAATATTGCCGACCGCAACTCAAAACATTATTCAGCCGGATCCGCAAATTACAGATCAGCAGAGTGGCAACCAAGATCTGGGAAATGTACAGCCTGTTTCTACTCAAAATTATGCTGAGCCGCAAACTATACCTGTAAATTACACAGCTCCAACTGAACCACAACCTAGTAGTTACCCCGCGGCTACCGAGGGCGCAATATCTAATACCGCAGCGCTAGGAAAAGAGACTGGCAACGAAATATCGACCATATCGCCGACGGCACAAGAAACGATAAATGTAGAGCCTGTAACTGAAATTAAAAAACCGACTGAAACACTACCTGCCGAAACGCAAACACACATGTCTCAACCTCAGGATATGCCTCAGGTTAAAGTTGAGGTCAAACCGGAAATAAACCTTAACCAACAAAAACAGCAAACAAGTACGATTGTAGATATGCGGACAGGTCATGAAGCTTTGCATGGCGTAGATGTCAATGCCGACGAGTTAACAGCCGACGCGGATAAAGACGAAGCTGATTTCATTGAGGAGGTACAAAAACACCATGGATCTGGGTGAGATTGTTTATACAACATTTTGGCTCCTTATCTATCTTGTCATATTGCTAATTGCAGTGAGCATATTTCTTAGCTGGAAAAGAAAACAGTACATAAAATCTGCGCAATATAATTTAACATTCATGCAAATTAAAATGCGCCCGCAAAACGAAACTGAAATAGACGCGGCTGAACATTTTTTTTCCGGACTGATGGGCGTAAGACGTACTTTTTGGCAAAGATTACTAAAAGGGCAATATTTAATTTCGTTCGAAATAGTATCTAAAATTGACGGTATTGGCTTTTACGTTGTGGTCCCTGATGAACTCCTAACCTTTGTAGAAAAACAAATTAATGGCGCGTATGCCGACGCGGAAATAGACATTATAGACCCAAACGAAGTCTGGGATAGAGGCGCGGTGACAGCTGTTGCAGAAATTAACATGGCAGGGCCGCCATACTATCCCCTAAAAACTTATAAGGACATGGAAAAAAACGACTCGCTGAACCTTTTGACCTCAGCAATGAGTAATTTAAAAGCCGATGAAGTTTTAGCACTGCAATATGTTGTATCACCGGCGACTGAAGCATGGCGTGGCGCAGCCAGGGCGTTTATCGGACACGTTAAAAATAAAGCCGCGGACCCGGAAAAAGGCAGAGGCGTAGATACATCTATAGTTGAAGGAGTAGAGAAGAAGGCGGCTAAACCGGGTTTTGATATTGCCATAAGGGTAATAGCAATTGCAGGAAGTAAGACAATTGCCGAATCCCACATCACTAATGTTGTAGGCGCATTTGAACAATTTACTGATGTTAGGTACAACAAGCTAAAACGGCGCCGATTGAAACGCAACAGATCCTTAGTGGACGATTTTATTTACAGAAAAATGGTTATTCATAGCCTATACATTCCAATCTTTAACATTTCGATTTACCGGAACACTGCGATCTTAAATATCGAGGAACTCGCAACCGTCTATCATTTTCCAAACAAAAATATTCAAACGCCAAATATAATCTGGTTGACCGCTAGAAAATCTTCTGCACCGTCAAACACACCTGAATCCGGATTGTATTTAGGCAAAAATGTGTTTCGAAACGTATCAAAGAAAATTTACATGAAACCGGATGATCGCGCCCGCCACAATTATATAATCGGACAAACCGGTACAGGTAAATCGGTGTTCATGAGCTCGCTCGCAATTCAAGATATATACGCAGGACATGGCGTAGCATATATAGACCCGCACGGCAGCGAAATTGCAAAACTTTTGGAACAAATTCCACCTGAACGGGAAGATGACGTAATTTTATTTGATGTGTCCGATACTGATTTTCCGCTTGGCATAAACATACTTGAGGCGCAAACCGACGAACAGCGGAATATGAATATAAACGCGTTCATCGCCTTATTATATAAGTTATACGACCCAAACCGGCAGGGTATTATGGGTCCGCAACTAGAACGTGCGATACGAAACGTTATGCTAACCGCAATGATTGACCCGGAAAGCAGTTTGGTTGATGTCCTCAGAATGTTAATTGACGAAAAATATGCCAAATCTTACATTTCACGGATTCAGGATCCGCTTGTTAAAAAATACTGGACAGACGAAGTTGCAAACACCTCTCAAGCCCGAAAAGGCGAAACCATAGGCTACTTCGTTTCAAAATTTGACCGGTTCGTCACCGAAAAATTTATGCGAAACATCATCGGCCAACCAAAATCATCCTTTAATTTTGCTGATATCATGGCAAATAAACAAATTCTGCTGGTAGATTTATCAAAAGGGAAAATCGGCGAAGAAAACTCAAACTTTTTAGGGTTAATACTTGTACCAAAAATTTTGCAGGCAGCACTTGCGCGGGCAAGTTTACTTGGTAAAGTTGATTTCCCACATTTTTACCTGTATGTAGACGAGTTTCAAAATTTCGCAACGCCGGATTTTGCTACTATATTGTCAGAGGCTCGAAAGTATAAACTAAACTTAACTGTTGCCCACCAATTTGTTGCTCAATTACCTGACGAAATAAAAGATGCGGTCTTTGGTAATGTCGGTACAATGGAAGTGTTTAGAGTCGGTACCGAAGATGCAGAATATTTGGAACCGCACTTTGCACCTGTGTTTAACCAAAATGACTTAATGAACAACCCCGTCGGCAATTGTTACATTAGATTATTAGTTGATGGCCATCCAAGTATTCCTTTTTCGTTAAACATAGAATGGGACTTTGTGAACTCGTTTCCTAAAAGCAAAGAAACCGTCGAGAGAATAAGACAAAAATCACGCGCTAAATACGGCAGACCGGCCGGAGAAATAGAAGAATATATTAACAGAAGGATTGGGCTGTATGACCCACCGCCCGTACCGGAACCCAGCCCGGCAGGTATGGCACCCAATCCTAAAAAACTTATTCCTTTTTAAGCTAAATTTTGCTGTTGCTGAATAGTAACTTGTCACCGGGTTAGTTTGGTAAGCCGTGACACCCACGATGTTCTAATTTGGAAATATTTTACCAGTCTACAATATAGTATAATCAAATCAATGGTTAAGCTGCCTGGTAAACTCAATTTAAAACGGTTTAAGTCGCGTGCACCTAAAAATACTTTTTTTACCATAGATATCGGATCAAACTCTGTGAAAGTTTTGGTCTTTAAACGCGAAGTTGATAAACCCAACGAAGTCACCCTCCTGGGTATAGCAAAGGAGTATTTAGAATCACAGCATGTTCGCGCCGGTAATATTGTAGAAGTGGAAAAAGTAGCCGAAAGTATTGATACTGCGATATTTAAAGCAACTGAAGGTATAGAAGAAAGCATTAACGATGTAATTTTCGGTATTGGCGGGGATTTATGTATATGTAATGTAACTACAGCCAAAATTAACCGCGGAAGTAAAGCAGAAATTTCTGAAAAGGAAGCTGATAACATTCATGCTAAAGTTAGTGAGGCTGCATACATACAAGCTCAAAAAAGACTGTTGAGAAATACCGGCAATACGAGCAATAACCTTGAACTCATAACATCGTCAATTGTATATTCTAAGATAGACGGCGAACACGCAACGCACCTCACCGGAAAAACAGGACAAAAAATAGAAGTCGCGTATTTTACGGCTTTTGCCCCACGCTATCATCTCGAAACGCTGCAGGAGATTGCTGCACTATTGAAACTTAATATCCTCGCAATTACATCTAATATGTACGCGCTGGGACAAGCACTTAAAATTTCCTCAAAAAATGACAAGCTGGACGTGGTATTAATTGATATAGGGGCGGATACAACAGAGGTGGGCGTAATTTTTGGCGGGGGAATTGTTGAAACAAAAACCTTAAACATTGGCGGTAATCAATTTACCAGTAAGCTAGCGACCGATACAGGACTTGCACGCTTTGACGCTGAAAAAAAGAAGCTGGATAGTACCTTTGGAAATTTACCCGACAGCGAATTAATTAAAATAGAAAGTGTCCTAACTGAAGTAACGGGTATTTGGCTTAGCGGTATGGAACTGCTTTTTTCTGAATTTACCGGAGTAAAAACTTTTCCTACAGATATTTGCTTAGTCGGCGGAAGTAGTAAATTACCGGTCATTCTGGAAGGTCTACAAACAAAACCGTGGACTAAATCTATCCCATTTAGAGAACCGCCTGAATTCAGCAAAATCACTGCAAATGATTTCAAATTTGTGCACGATGTAACAGGTGAAAGTGATCAGGCTGAATATATTGTGCCGGCGGCGCTGTCTGCAATTTACTTGGAACTATTTGATACATCAAAAAAAGAAAAAGAAACAGAAAAAAAAGAGCCGGAAATAAGTACTCTTGAGGATAATAATGACTAAAATTGATATTGAAATATACGACGACGTAATAAGCGTCTTAACAAAAATAAAAAATATTAACGATACTGGTATAGAATTGGTAATCCCTGACGGCTCGGTGCTTTTTGATAACATACTTAATCTGAAACTGCTTGAAAAAGAAACAGAAAAATTAGGTAAGGTACTTCATTTAAATACTACGGATGCGACTGGGATTTTACTGCTCAAAATGCTTAATGAGGAACAAATTGAAGAATTCGCGACAACGGAAATCAGTAGCGAGCAAGATTATACGGCAGACGTAAAAAAACGGCGGTTTTCGCTGGCGGCGCTTCATTTCTCCCGCCCGAAGTTTGGGAGACCTAAAGGGTTTAAAAAAATTATAATTGTGGGCATTGCGCTAGCACTAGCTGGTTTTATAGCTTACCGACTGCTGTGGGAAGCACCAAAGGCTAACGTTAAAATTATTGTTAATTCGCAACCGCTAACTAAAAGTATTGAGGTAAAAGTTGTAAAGGATGGCGAAACAAATTCCGAAAACAAAACACTAAAAGGGTCTGAGATTTCAACAATTATCACAAAAACAGATAGTATAGATACCACCGGTGAAAAGCTGGTCGGCGAAAAAGCTACAGGAAAAGTTACATTTTACAACTACACTGATGAGGAAATTGAGGTGGATGAAGGTACAGAGCTTATTTACACAGAAGGGGATGAAGATTTAGTTTTTATAGTGGATGAGGATGTTACGGTTGAAGCAGAATCATTGCAAGACCCAGAGGTACCCGGCAGCCCTACAGTACCGGGAGAAGCTTCGGCAGAAGTAACCGCAGGCGATATTGGCGATAGCTATAATATTGATGATGAAGAAAGCCTCGAAGTTGATGATTATAAAAAAAGTGAATTAACTGCAGTTACTGACGGTGAGTTTGAGGGTGGCAAGAGCGAAACTGTTAAAGTTGTCGCCGAAGAAGATAAAGTTGCGCTGGCAGCAAAAATTTCTGAAGAAATCGGAGCTAGTGCGGAAAGCGAACTGAGCTCAAAAGCCGGATTTGGCAAAGAATACATTAAGGGCTCGTATACCTCTACGGTCACCAGTGAAATTTTTAGTGCTGAAGTTGATGATGAAACAGACAAACTTGAATTAACGCAAGAATTAAGTGTTGTTGGTCTTGCGTATGCTCAGAGTGACTTAGAAAAAATGCTGGACGGTCTGCTTGACGATTTTATCCCCGAAGGCTTTGAGCTTTATACAAACGAAAGAGAAACAAAAGTGGAAATTCTTGGAAACGCAGATAGTACCGTACTGTCAAGCGGTGAGGCTGATTTACAAGTTACAGTCAAAACATTTGTTATACCATCAATTGATGAAGAAAAGATAAAAAACGAGTTAGCCGGTAGCTCCTTGCAGGAAGCTGAAAAAATACTTGGTTCAATAAGTAATGTTAAATCATACGGACTCGAAATTAACCCAAATATTCCATTTTTGAAGAAAGTACCGCGGAATACCGAAAATATAGTTATAGTGGTCGAAAAAGAATAATTTCTCACAACCTAAATGACTGACATACTTAAGCGTGATAAAGGAAAATCGACAAAAGCGAAGGAGGAGATTTTACTCGGCGTGGATTATGGAGAATCAAATATCGGACTTGCATTCGGACGGGCAGGGCTTGCAGCTCCCATAAAAATTATTCCCGCAAAAAATACAGACACAGCATTGAAAGAAATATCCCGCGTAGCATTGGAAAATAAAGTAACACAAATAATTGCGGGTTTGCCGCTTACTGTTGATAATAAGGAAACAAAGCAATCCCAAAATACACGCCAATTTTTTAAACTGCTTAAAATTCATTTGAAGTTGCCGGTTGTTTTTGTAAATGAGTATCAAACAAGCATGGAAGCTGTGAAATCAGCAATTGCGGCGGGGGTGCCTCAAAAAGGTAGAAGAGGCGTTGATGATATTTCGGCGGCGTTAATCTTAAAAAAATATTACGACGAACGGGAGTAGGTAAAAGATAAAAACAGCAAAAGGGTGGTTAAACGGGTTAGAGCACAGCTTAGCTATTCAGCTCCATTTTCACTTCTTTTGAGTCGCACAACATACATTGAAAATTCTCTCCCGGTTTAAGACATGCCGGACACATGTATACTCCACCTGTATACATAAGATCAGCTCGTTCACATTTATTACATAGAAACACAACGTCGTCCTGGCTAATTTCGCCATCATTTGGACACACAAACTTAACGGTACTAGGTACCATTTCTCCCAAAAAGTCATTTTGCAAATCGGCGTTCATCTGGTCGTCTGTGTTTTGATCAGCCATATGCCTATGGTAACACACTTCAAAGTTTAGGGGCAACGTGGTAACCTTATGACATGGAATTACTACTCATTTTCCTATATATCTATTTTGCGATAGGTGCTGTGTACGCACTATATATTTGGCTTTTTCAAGGTGATTTATGGTATTGGTTTCCGGTTAACATGACCTTATGGCTACCGGTATTTATGCTTAATTTTTATTTGGAATTTCGAAGACCGAAAAGGATTATTTAGCACCAAAAGTATTAAAATAAGCGAAAAAATTTAAGCTATGTACAAAGAATTAATCAAAGAAAAAAAAGCCGTATTTTTTGATATGGACGGTACGATGATAGACTCTGAGCCGTTGTGGGATGCTGCATTTGCAAAAGTTGGCGCGTCAATTGGGTTTAATTGGTATGTAGGTGAACCCGTATTGCGCGGGGTACCGGCTGCGGAAAAATGGCACTATTATCTAGATCACACTGAATTCGAACCTAAATTAACGGCAAATGAGCTGACAAAACATACGTACACTGAATTTATCAAACAAGTCGAGGAAACAAAACTGGAAACAAGAGACGGATTTATAAGTCTGGTGGCGGAATTACGGTTGGAAAAAGGGTTCAAAATCGCCCTAGTAACAAACACACCTAAAGAAGTAACCGATCAAGTAATATCATATTTGGACATCGCACCGGCATTTGACATGGTTATCTGCGGTGATGAGGTAAAAAAACCCAAACCGGATCCCGAAATATATTTAACGGCCGCAAGAGTACTTAAACTCAAACCAAAGGAAGTGCTCGTGTTTGAAGATTCTTTGGCAGGCGTTAGAGCCGCGCACAAAGCAAAAATGGACATAGTTGTAATATGGAACGGTGAGATTGAGCAGGAAGACTATCCAAAAGGACTACGCGGTTTTATACCTGATTTCACAGCCTTACCAGGCAATTTGGATACTGATTTAGGGGATGAACTGAAAAAATACGCTGAATATCGGCAAGCTAAACAGGCTAAAAAATCAAGCTGAAACATCAACAAACTGAATTAGTATTTCTTCAACATTACATAATTTTGGTTTATTTTTCCGGTGCCAGTGTACAATCTCCCACAAATCATTTTTCTCGCCAACCATAATCACTTCAACATGATCCATATCCTGTTCTTTTTTGTGATGGGTAATTTCGTGAGTCTCAATACCGTGTTTTTTTGCTTTTCTTAGTAAAAACGGCGTGTACATGTGTTTGCGAATTTTTCCCCTGGTATTTATTTTTAGTTTAGCTTTTGCTGTCATTTTGCGGTTCTTTTTAGACAGGTTTTATGGGTGACAGAAGATAGTACCAAAAAGGTTAGTCGATGTCAATGGTTAGTTGTGAAAGTTTTTGCACAATTTTTTCGCATACTTCGCGGGCCGTAATTCCCGCTTCCTCATTGGTAGGATAATAAGCTCCGCCTGCAGACAGCTTGTGTCCGGATCCATTGAAATATCTCTCCGTTAATTTTGTGAGATCTAGTCCGCCGGGAAGTGCCCTGAAGGAAATGGAAAAATAATCATCTTTTGCTGTAACAATAAAACCCCACGGATAATCAGCAATTTTCCGCAAAATGTATTTTGTCGAATAGAATGTTCGCGCTCTTTTTAACATAAATGGGTCAACGCCAACAACATCCTGTTCTTCTAAGAATGTGTATGCAAGATTTGGTACATTTTCAAGTTTGACAAGAGTAGTATTCCAAACTAGCTTTTTAAATATGCCAAACTCAGCAACAGAAAACATGTCAGCCCCCATGTCTAAAGTATCCAACTGCGGAAGTTTACCGACTCTGATCAGTCTTTCAAGTATGGGTAATACTTGTACGTTTTTATGGCTAACAAATTTTAGATAGCCGGCGTCATATAAAATGCCCAACGTCAGATCCTTTGCCGATTTGAAATCAAGTTCATCGTCCAAAAACAGCTCCTTTGCAATTACCTGACAAACGGATATTGCTGTTTCATCTTTGATTACAAGCCCGTATGCGAATTCAAAATTGCCGGGATGGTGGTCAATACACCCGGTTTTAACATTCGAAAGTTTCTCTTTAAACTCCTCGTTTCTTTCACTAAACGAGCTTAGCGAGTGAGAATCCAAAAAAATAACTGTATCAAAGTGCTCGACGTGCTCAGCAATTTCCTCCACCCAAGTTATGTGTTCAACACCCTCCCACCAATCCCAAACCATTGCACTTTGTCCTTTAATCATAAGGGTTGCTTTAGCGTACGGCAGATTTTTGGCTGCCCAACTTCCCATCGCGAGTATAGAACCAATTGCATCACCATCTGGCTGAATATGAGTAGTAATTAAAATATTTTTACTGCTTTGTAAATAGTTTAGTAGATCACTTCTTACACCCGTTTTAGCTTTTTTTGGCGCGCGCATAAATTTCCTCAATAATATCATGTATTTTAGCCGTCAAAGAATGCTCCTGTCTTTCTAAATCGTCGTAAGCGGCGTTTTCGCGAAGATCTTTGTTATCCTGAGCCACTAACCCTTTTTCTAATATTATTTTGTCCCGGTCATCCCGAAGCACTTTTAGTTTTGCACGGAGTTTGGTTAATTCCGCCGCTTGCACTTCGGCCAGCGAGAGGTGGGGTGTGTCTTTAGTTTTACTATTAGCTTTAAGCATGCGAGTATACTTATACCAAATCGTATTGACTTGCTGCAAGCCTACTGTTACAATCTAAAATAGAGGTTGCAAGTATGTACCCTTAGGGCAACTTTGTTTTTGATTTGCCCATATTACCACCTCGAGGGTTTTTTCATTTTAATACGAATTTAAGTGTTATTTGTATACATACAAAATAATACTGACAAAATTCAGCTTCACATTTCCTGTTATAATCCCACTTAATGACAAAATTCGAACCAAAAAAATATTATATTCAAACATTCGGCTGTGCCGCAAACGTCGCTGACAGTAATACCATTGTTGGAGTATTAGAAGCATTGGGCTTTGAACCGGCAACTAGCATAAATAGTCTTACAGAAAAAGATCTTTTTATTGTAAACACGTGCTCGGTTAGGCAAAAAAGCGAAGACAAAGTTTATGGGCTTGGGAAAAATTTTGTCGGGCAGTCTGCGCGAAGTAAAAAAAAGAAAAAACCGTTTGTTGTGATGGCAGGCTGTATGGTCGGATCAGTAACGGGGGAACGGCAAAGGTATGAGTTCGCAGAATTAAAAAACAGAACCCCATGGGTTGACGATTATATTAATCCCGCACAGATAATGGAATTACCTACTATCTTGCAGGAACACGATATGCTTGACGAGTGGGCACTAAAAAAGTTTAATGCCGAAGAGGTACACCCCGGAATGGAAGACACTAAACACGCATTTGTGAATATCTCTTACGGTTGTGATAATTTTTGCACATTTTGTGTTGTGCCCTATGCACGCGGCAAAGAAGTATCCAGATCAGAAAACGAGATTTTAAGAGAAATTAACCATTTTGCTGTACGGGGAATTACCGAAATAACATTATGCGGTCAGAATGTTAATTCGTGGGGATTAAACATGGTAGATAAATTTGCCATTAGAACCGGCAGCAGTCACAAATTACCGTTTGCAGGGTTATTACGAAAAATACACGAAATTACCGAAATTGAAAAAATCGATTTTATTTCATCGAATCCGTTTGATTTTACTCAAGATTTAATTGAAACTATAAAACTACCGAAAATTTCAAACTACATGCATATCGCCGTGCAGTCGGGTAACAACGCCATGTTAAGTAAAATGAACCGCCGGCACACAATTGAAGACTTTTATAGTCTTGTTTCGAAAATTACAGAAGCAAAGCCAAAAGTAGAGTTAGGCACAGATATTATTGTAGGCTTTCCGGGTGAAACGGAAGAACAATTTATGGATACGGTAGAACTCGTAAAAAAGGTAAAGTTTAAAGTTGCGTTTATTGCAATGTATTCACCGCGTAAAGGTACGCCTGCGGAGAGATTTTACCCTGACGATATACCACTTGCAGAAAAACGGCGCAGACACGCTTATTTAACAAGAGTCTGGAAAGATAGCTTAAAACCTAAAACTACAAAAAACTCATCTGGAACTAAAAAAAGAAAGGGCGACTCAAAGAAATAGATTTGCAGTCCTATGGCAAAGAAAGACCAAACTAATTTGCACGTCATTTTAGGTCCGACTTCAACCGGAAAAACGACCCTGGCGCTAAATTTATGTAAAAAATATAACGGGGTAATTGTGTCAGCTGATTCACGGCAAGTTTACAAGTATATGGATATAGGTACGGGAAAAATTCCGGGTAAAAAACGGGACTCAAAAAATAAAATAACGGATAACTACAAAACTATCGTCAAAGATGATAAAAAATGGACAGTTGATGATATAGACATTTGGGGGTATGACTTGGTTGAGCCAAATCAGTATTTTTCAGCCTATGACTATGCGACATTTGCAATACCTAAAATTAATGAGCTACTTGAATCAGCAAAATATAAAAATATATTTATAGTCGGAGGAACTGGGTTTTACATTGACTTACTTACTGGCTCAAAGAAAGTTGCACAAATCACGCCTAATTTTGAATTACGGTCAAAGCTGGAAGCAAAATCTACAACCGAACTGGGCGATTTATTGATGTCGTTAAACCTCGACAAAGCTTTTAGCGTAGATAGCAACAATCGTACCAGACTTATCCGCGCAATTGAGATTGAACTCGCCCAAACAACAAAAAGTGTAAATAGCTACAATACAGAAAATTTTTTGTCACCGGGCTCAACAATAACCAAAACAGCTAAACGCAAAAACATGCCAAAACTTAGCACCACTCCCCTATCGTATATAGGTATGACCGCAAACCGTGAAACACTTTACAGTCGTGTAGATGAGTGGCTTGAGCAGGTGTGGCAAAACGGGCTGTTGGCAGAAACCGAGTGGTTGTTGGAAAACGGCTACGAACACAGCCAAAAGTTAACCGGATTGGTTTATAAAAGCGCTGTTTCTTATTTAGCACAAATACGCCAAACTCAAGTTAACAAGCAAGAACTGCAAAAAAGTGAAAATGAAATTAAGCAACGAGCAAAATTTGATTTACACGCGTATATCCGCCGTCAGCAAACATATTTTAAACACCAGCAAAAGATCAAGTGGTTTGATGTAACTGATAATTTAGAAAATAATTTGGAGTTATATTTAAAAAGTTTCGCCAAAAAATCTTGACAAAATAGGGCGGATTTGAAATAAAATATACCTTGAAAGTAATTGCAAAAAATTAGTATGGAAGGGGGTGTCTTATAAATGCTAACAAAAGAAAAAATAAAAGCTAAATTAAGAGACGATCCTTTCTGGGAACCGGACGAGGAAGCAAGTGAAGCGGATCTGGAACTTTACGATGAGGTATTGAAAGAGATGGAAGATGCAGGTGAACTGGATTCAAATGACAACTTTGACTCATGGGATGAAAACGAAGATCTTACAGGTGATGACGATTACTAAACCGCTGCATGTAAATTATTACCACTAAACAAACCGGTTGGTAGTTGGTGTGTTGGTTGTGTGTAAAAATGGTTTGCTGTGAGTTTTTTTATGGCAAAACTCGGTAAAGCAATGTAAAATCAATCTGATGGACAGAGATATCATCATCTCCCTAAAAGTCGTGTTACTAACCACACTCCTGTTTGGTGGAGCGTATATACTGTACCGACTCGGACCCATAATCTTAATTCTTGTTGTGGCAACATTATTGGTTGTTTCTATGGAACACACAATTACAATTTTTATGAGACAAAGGTTTATGAATAAGCCGCTAGGGCGTGGACCTGCGGTTTTGCTGACTTATTTTATTCTGGTTGTATCCGTTATTGTGGTATTTACTATCGCGCTTCCACCGGTGGTTATGCAGGCGCAAAAATTGGCTATCCAAATTATTACTTACGTTGCTGATATACCGATGTTTGAGAGTGTAGATTTTTCGAGCTTAACCCCAAATATTACTGACCTTTCCAAAAATATTCTAAATGTGGCGGGTTCAATAATATCTACCGTTGCGGCGGCAGTTAGTATTGTAGCTATTGCGGTGTACATGTCACTGGACTTGGAAAATATTAAAAAAAGGTTTTTAGCACTATTTGTTACCAGTAAAAAATTACAGGACGAGGTGAAGGACACGATAAGAGAAGTTGAAGAAAGTATTGGCTACTGGACAAAAGGCCAATTATTTTTAATGGTGACAATTGGGTTGTTAAGTTTTATTGGACTTGCAATTTTAGGAGTAGATTATCCTCTGGCATTAGGTATGGCTGCGGGTTTACTGGAAATAATACCAATTTTAGGTCCGATTATTGCTTTGGTACTTGCAGGAGTTGTTGGTTTCTCGGAATCAGTAGTAAAAGGTATTGCTGTAGTTGCATTATTTGTGGCAATTCAACAAATTGAAAATAATATTTTGGTGCCAAAAGTGATGAATAAAGTTTCCGGGTTTACACCGCTTGTTGTGTTAATTGCTGTGTTAGTTGGGGGGTCTTTGCTGGGTTTTCTTGGTGCGCTAATTGCTATACCGCTGATGATGATTGGAGTTATTGTGATGAAGAGAGTGCTTAGGTATAAAGGGTAGATGTGAACTTAAAAGAACTCCAGAAAAAATACATTTTAGAACCCTATAAAGCAATTTCAGAAGTGTACACTGCGAAACATTTTGACGAAGAAATATTTAACAAACCGCTTGCAGATTTTACCGCAGCGCTTACTACCGGAAAAAAAGTGTTGGATATCGGATGCGGACCCGGTGGAGAAACAAAAAAACTGCTTGAATCGGGTTTGGATGTTACCTCTATAGATATTTCAGACATAATGTTAACAAAAGCGAAAGAACTGGTACCAAACGGAAAATTTATAAACATGGATGTAACAAAAATGACATTTGCAACCGATGAGTTTGACGGAGTGTGGTGTGCAAGAACATTAATACATATTCCGTCAGTTAATTTACCCGGAGCGCTTGGCGAGATTCGACATGTGTTGAAAGCAGAGGGGGTTTTTGGCGGAATTGTTTTGGAAGGCGATTCTGAGGGTGTTGAACCGGAATACTATGATCCAACCGGCAAAACAAGTTGTTTTTTTAAGTATTTTAGGGTTGGTGAATTGGACACTTTGTTGGTTACCGCTGGCTTTAAAATAGTAAAATCTTATTCGCCTGATGAAGACGCTGAAGAACCGCATTTATTTGTATTGGCAAAAAAAGTAAGTGAATGACCAAACTAAAAGTACTAATTCAAGGTTATGCAAAAAAAACGAAAACCGGCTGGCTCGCATCGTGTACTACTACCCTTATAGATACCGGTAAACATAAAATAATAGTTGATCCCGGCATAAACAAAGAACTGTTACTTAAAAAACTTGCTGACGAAAAACTAACCCCCACAGATATTGATTACGTCTTTTTAACTCATTACCACCTAGACCATGTTTTACTAGCAGCATTGTTTGAAAACGCAACTTATTTTGACGGCACCACAATTTATGACAAAGATAAAGAAACGGAATATTCGTCTATGTTGCCTGATACGGATATTAAAGTCCTTGCCACACCCGGACATGCGAATGAACACGCATCCTTAGTGGTAGAAACAAAAGAGTTTGGAACTGTTGTTGTTGGTGCGGATGTTGTGTGGTGGACAGATGATGAAAAACAAGAAATAGACAGAAATTCGATTTTGGCAAAGAAAGACCCTTTTGTTGTTGATGAGGAAGCTTTACAGAAAAGTCGTGAGGTGGTGTTGGAAACTGCAGATTGGGTGGTTCCCGGACATGGGAAGATGTTTCGGGTTAAGAAATAATACTTTTCAAATTCTAATAATTTAGATTATCAAATGTGATATATTTTGTTTGTTGAGGGTAGTGAGGGAGATTATGAACAACTCGATTCGGCATGAAGGTGAAAACGCCGGTTGCTTACTAACCACGCTAGAATTCATCGCTTTGTTGTCGATGTCTTTTATAGTGGTATGTTTGGCGAGCCTGGCGATTTTGTGGGTCGTCGTACTTGTGGAAGAGACAACGTCAACGCCCCGGCTTTATACATGGATACAAGGTGCTATTGCCTTGCTGAGCATTTTGTTATTCAGTGATCTTGTACTGCTCAGATTCTTGAAGTCGGGAAATCCCTATCCCCCGCCGTGGCGGTACATAATCGCTACGGGATTTTTGGTACTAGCTGCGGGGAGTCTGGCCATACTCAGCACAATGGAGCAGAAAACAGATATCGAAAAGGCCCTGCACCTAAGCATGGTCATAGAACCAGCGGTCATTGCTCTACTTGTGTATAGACTCTAGTTCAGGTACGCCGGGCAAAAAAACCCTCAACACCCGGCGTACAACCCCCTACAGCAAAACAAAAAATGAACTAAACTAACATGGAAATTTTTTAGTGCAGGAAACTCATAAGCCAGATTCTGTTTTTACATGACCATCTATCTTTGCTCCAGCTTTGTACCTTGCCGGGCCGACTCAAACGGTACGGTCGTGGATTGCTGCGGGTGGGATTGCCCGTTTCACATTTTTTCCATATCTTGCGACTTAGGAAAAAATATCGTCACTGTTGCTCTCAAAAGATGTCGATTCATCTTCTGTCCTTGCAGACTTTCATCTGCTCGGCACCAGCTGTTACCAGTCGGAACTTACGCTCCGTCCCCTGCCCTACGCAGTCTGGACTTTCCTCCGATAATTTATTACGCGTACGCAAAACTATCGGCGGTCATTCGGTTTCCTGCGTCTTATATTTTACCACTCATCCTAATCTTATGCTATAGGTTATTACAAACTTTGATACTTTTATCAATCTCCTATGCTAAAATATCCCCATGACTCCGGAACCACTGGATCCAGAGAAGTATCATAGATTTGATCTTATGAGTTTAACAACAAAAAGGCTTATTGTAGCCGGGGTGCTGTTTGTAGTTTTTGTTCTTGTACCTCTGCTAATGCTCGCCTACTATAAAACTGCAGTAAGAAGACCAAACCAAACTGAAAATGATGTAACCCTGGTTGTTGAAAAAGGCGAAGGAATAGCCGATATAGCATCTAATTTATACGAAACTAGTGCAATAAATTCCGAATTTCTTTTTAAGCTTTATTTGGTCATAAATAATTTACATAACAATATTCAGGCGGGTGCGTATGTAATACCCGCAGGTACATCAACGGCTGAACTGGCTCAAATATTACAACACGGCACTAATGATAGGACTATTACCTTTTTGGAAGGTTGGCGACTTGAGGAATATGCAATGGCTGCCAGTAAAATTTTTGCCAAAATTGATTATAAAGATTTTATTTTTCTAGCACATGAGGATGATGCTGAAGGCTATCTATTTCCTGATACTTATGAATTTAACGTAGACGTATCCGAAGAAGAAATGATTAAAAATTTACGGGATAATTTTCAAAAACGGACTGAGGACATGCTTACTGCAGAAAAACTTGAAGCTTCCGGACTTACAAAAGATGAGGTACTTATATTTGCCTCAATTCTTGAGCGTGAAATTAATACTGAAGCAGACCGCCCAATTGTTGCGGGTATATTATTAAAAAGGTGGCGTGAGGGCACCAAACTTGATGCGGATGCCACAACTCAATATGCTGTTGCTGCGGCGAGATATGGGTGTACGCAGACGTTGGTTTACGATCTAAATGAGGATGATACAGACGACAGAAAAGTATGCCCTGACGGCGAACTTATTCCAAATATTGACTGGTGGCCTGATGATCTTACAACCGCAGAACTACAGTCCGAAAATCCATATAACACACGTGCTGTCGTTGGTTTACCTCCGACTCCAATAAGTAATCCGGGTTTGTCCGCTATTGAAGCTGTACTAAACCCGGTTGAAACCGAATATTACTACTACCTAACCGCTAGTGACGGCACAACATACTATGCTGAAACATTAGACGAGCATAACAGTAATGTTGAAAACCATCTATAAGCAATCCTTAACTTGAACTAGTATGTTAAGGTGCCTTCTATTGGTCCGCACCACCAAACCGTAAACTCCTCTCAAGTAACTCACGTGTTACTTTAATACCTTCTTTGTCTACAACCTCGTTAGCTACATAAATTGGTGTGCTACATCTTAAGGCCATACTTAGCCCATCAGTGATCTTTATATCAATATCCAACAACTCATTATTTTTTGAAATTCTCAAATATGTATAGTACACATCAGTAATCACCTTATAAATTACTGTGCACACAACTTCCCCACCCAAAGCCAGCACCGTTCTCTTTAAGCTATCGTGTACGTGTGGACGAGCAAAACTAAAAATTTCGTGCACCGAATCCCCTATTTGTTTTGCAAGCAACAGTTGTTCGCACGCCACCCTATTTGTCGTTACGGGAAGTAATATTTTCTCTTCTTCGTTGAACAGGTAAACCGTATAAGGCTGATCTGAAACACAGTCAGTTTTACCCTCACCATGCGCGGCTATCGGAATAATTGCTTTTAGCGCAAATGCCTTGTACCCGGTCAATTCGTCACTTTCTATTGTCGGTGCCGTCTTCATTGCTGCTGCACGTCCTTACTACGCGCTCTTGTGGTTGGGTATTTTAATGTATAATAAGTACTATATGCAAAACCTGCTCAAAAATGCCCACGACGGTGCAGAAAAAATCACCGGTCGACGGTTATACATTATGCTCGCGGTTATCTTTGTTGTGTTCATGCTCGTTGGCTTTCTTGGAAATTATTTTATTAGCCAATTCTTAAAAAGTCCTGAAAACGGTGGTGCCGGAAATACAACCGTAACAGAACCGCAAAAGTTTACATATGAGGGTTTGGTAACATACGTTGACCCCTCGACCTATCCACAAGATGAAATTAACTATGTGCTTAACGATTCAACCGGAAAACGTGTAATATTACTAAAGGCAGATGACCAGAAGCTGGAAGTTTCCGAGGGGCTGTTTGTCAAAGTAACCGGTGAGAAGCAAACCACGGTTGATGGTAATGCAGAAGTTTTACTAGTTGAAAAAGTGTCGATTAGCGCGAAGTAAGAAAAGATAAGTATGGCCGATACACCACATCAAGTCGAATTTAAAAATGTAACCAAAGAATTTAATGGAAAAGAAGTTGTAAAAGATATTAGCTTTACAATTGATAAAGGTGAATTTGTTTTTTTAATAGGCCCGTCAGGTGCAGGTAAGTCAACACTCATAAAAATTCTTATCAGAGAAGAAGTGCCGACTTATGGTGAAGTTTATTTAAACGGTGAAGATGTACTTGCTTACCCCCAAAAAAATATTCACATACTTAGAAGGAAAATCGGCGTAGTGTTTCAGGATTTTAAAACCTTAGATTCACGGACTGTATACGAAAATGTGGCTGTAGCCCTTGAGGTTGTTGATAGCAATGAGCATGACACAAAAGAAATTGTGCCTAATGTATTAAATTTAGTCGGATTACAGGCTAAAGCTACGGCTTTTCCTAAAGAGTTATCCGGTGGTGAAAAACAGAGACTTGCTATTGCCCGCGCACTCGCGCACGAACCCGACCTACTAATAGCGGACGAGCCAACAGGTATGATCGATCCAAAAGCAGCTGATGAAGTAATGGAAATTTTGAACAAAGTAAATACTCTTGGTACAACAATTTTAATGGCAACACATAACCAACAAATTGTAGACCATATGAAAAAACGGGTTATAAAAATTGAAAACGGCAAAATTAGTTTAGATAAAAAAGGTGCAAAATACTATGATAAAAACGATAAAAACGCTTAAAAGAGAAAAGCTGCTTGTTGCGGCAAACATAACCGTTATGACAGTAACTTTTTTGGTCTTTGGCATGTTTATTTGTATGGTGGCGTTTTCACAGACCGGGTTAAGAGCGTTGGAAAAACAGGCGCAAGTAACACTGTTTTTTAAAGATGAATTTACGGAACAGCAGATATTTGACTTACAACAGAAGCTCGAAACAGACGAGCGTATTGACGCAACCCACTATGTCTCAAAAGAAGATGCTTTTCGGATTTTTGCGGAAATAAATGCGGATGATCCAATTCTATTGGAATCACTTTCCGCAAGCATTCTGCCGGCAAGCTTAGAAATAAAAACCGAAGATATTGATGATTTAGGTGTCTTTGCGGAAGAATTAAGTAAATTGGACGGTGTTGAAGAAGTAAAATACTTTAAAGATGTAATTGATCAGTTTAGGAAATGGAGTCAAATAGCTTACACCGCAGGTTTTATTATCGCCGCAGTGTTCTTACTCCTGTCTTTTTCAGTTGTAATAATTACCCTGCGCATAACAATTGACTCCCGCGGCGAAGAACTTGAAGTACTTAAACTTGTCGGTGCATCAGATGCATACGTGAAAAAACCACTAATCCGCCAGGGAATGTTTTTTGGATTGATTTCAGCTTTGATTGCGTCGGCAATACTTCTTTGTTTTTCTTTGATAATCCAATTTTCCGGCGCGTTTGGGATTTACTTAGAACTTGTCTTCTTACCGGACTTTTTAATAAGTCTGACAATGTTTAGTTTTTCCATTAGCCTTATTTTGGTTGTTTTGGGCATTGCTCTTGGCTATCTCGGAAGTCTTGCCGCTATCAAGCGCTATCTAAAGTATTAAGTATTAAAAATTATGACAATAAAGACTTTGTTATTTGCCTTTATTTCAATAACGCTTGTAGTTTTTGGTACAGAGTTTGTTGCTCACGTACCAGTTTTTGCGGAAACTTCCGTTCCTGAGTATTGGCTTCCAAGAGTTGGCGGTGAGGGAGATGAGGAGGAGGAAGAGGAAGATGCAGACTCCCAACGGTTATCGGAGCTAGAAAAGGAAATAGCCGAACTTGAAGGAAAGGTAGCAGATCTCCAAAATCAAGGCGCGTCGCTGCAAAAAGAAATTGACTCATTAGATTCTCAAATTGCTCTAACTGAACTTAGAATAGAACAATCGATTGCACAAATTGCCAAAAAAGAACGGGAAATCGCAAAGCTTGGCGCGGATATTGACGATCTGAAGCTTAGAATAGACAAACTTAAAGACTCTATTTCGTATCAGGCGGATGTCCTAGCCGAAAGAATGAGGTCCAGATATAAAGCCCGCGAAAGTTCACCTGTAGTAGTTTTGTTTGGTTCAACAACAGTAAACACACTTATACAAAAAACAAAATATTTGGAGGTTATGGAACACCAGGACCTGAAACTACTTGATGAGATGAATGCTACAAAAGACGCGTATGGTACCCAAAAAACCTTGTTCGAGGACAAGAAGGATGAGGAACAGACTTTGAAAGCGCAATTAGAGGTTGAAAAAACTAATTTGGAAACATATGAAGCCGATCTTGAAACTAAAAAAAGTGAAAAAAGAAATCTGTTAGAAAAGACACAAAACGACGAAGCAAAATATCAACAACAGCTTGAAGAGGCCCAAAGAGAATTAAACCAAATGTTGAGCGCGGTTAGTGTTTTAATAGGAACTGAGCCAAAAGATGTTGAAAAAGGAGAAGTAATTGGCTTACAAGGAAATACCGGCTATTCTTTTGGTGAGCACTTACATTTCGGGGTTTACCGATATGGCTCTTTTGAGGACATTTCGGGATGGAACTGGTATTACGCTAACTATGTTGATCCTTCTAAAAAATTAAAAGAAAAGCAAGTATATTGGAATGACGGTTGTAGTGGCGCCGGCAATAGAGATGTAGGCGACGGGGACTGGAAATGGCCAATAGACAATCCTACAATCTCTCAAGGCTTTGGGCATACTTGTTGGTCTTACCTGTACGGCGGGAACGTGCATCCGGCATATGATATGTACGGCTCAACCGGCGCTCCGGTATACGCTGTGGATGATGGGAGAGCGTATTTCTGTAGAAATTGTTTAGGCGATGGCGGTAATGGTGTATTCATTTTTCACGATGATGACTATATGACAGTTTACTGGCATTTGCGCTAACCTTTTACTGTATTTGTTATTTGGACAAGCTCTATCTTAGCTAGACATTCCCGGTTGTACTTGTAAAAATTTTTCATTAAGTTAAAAATATGCGAAAACGAAAATATTGTGTACTAAAACATGTACTGCTAGGTATTATTTTGTGGGTATGTTTTTTAGCAATTGGTTCTGTTTTTAGCAAAACGGTTATTGCACAGGAAATCAATGCTCCAGAAGAAAAATTTTTTTTACTTCGCATAGCTCCGCAAACCAGAATTATTTCCGAAAACGGCGAGCTTGAACTAAACCTAATTTTTGACGCGGAAAATCCTTATGCGGATTATTTTGTGCTAAAGCCGGTTTCTTTTGATGTAATGACAGAAATATACGATATAGACCGTGGAAAATGGATTCCTGCCAACGCGCAATGGTCGGATATGCCAAATATTAAACCTAATATGCAAGTAAAAATAAGCGGAATTAATACCGACAGTTTTGAGTTGGGCTTTCAAATACAGGATCTTATGACAGCGAAAATATATGAAACGGAAAATCTCCGTTTTTGGGGAAACGGGTCTTACGCTGAGTATATTAAAAAAGTAAATGCAAATCTGAAAAACTATTTTACCGAGACCACAGCCAATTCGGAAAGTGCTAAAATTACCTAATGGCATTAAAAAAACTTACTCTTTGGTTACCGGCTATTATAGTCGCGTTAGTCATATTTATTTTATCGGCGGTAAGCGGGAACACAGTTACTAAAATGGGACTCGATCAGGAGTCAATTCACATAAACGGCCATTTCATTTTATACTTTGTTCTCACATTCGCGCTTTACAAAGCAACTAAAAATATTCTCTTGTCGGTTGCGCTTTCAATGCTTTACGGTTTTCTTAATGAAGTTAATCAGCTGTTTGTCCCTCAACGGTCCTTCCAACTCATTGATATAATAACAAATAGTTTAGGGATAATAGCTGCAGGAATATTATTATGGAAATTTTACTCAAAACTACCGAAGAAACTGAAGAACTGGCTGGAAAAATAGCAGCAAAGCTAAAAGTCGGGGACGTGCTTGCATTGTACGGCGGTCTCGGCGCGGGTAAAACCACGTTCACAACTATGCTTGTTGCAAAACTTGGGTTTTCCACACGGGTACAAAGCCCTACTTTTGTACTATGCAGAAAATACACAAAAGTGCACTTAGACCCAAATATAGAAAAAACCGACGACAACATTATTAATGTAGTAAATCATATCGATTTATACAGAATCGTCTCAACTCAAGAATTAGAAGAACTAGATCTTGATGAACTATTTACAGAAAAAAACGCAATAACAATAATAGAATGGCCCGAACTAGCTGAACATCTCTTGCCTGAAAAGACAATTAAACTTACACTCGAGTATATAACGGAAGCATCCAGAAAGGCATATGTACAAAATTTACATTGACACCAGACAAAGGTACGCAAAATCAGTGCGACTTGTAAAAAACGGAAATGGGGTGGAAACAGAAATTGCACAAAAGACTGGAGATATCGACGTTGCAGCAACTATTAAAGAATTATTGCTTGAAAACACTATTAAACCCGAAGAACTCGAAAAAACTGTTACCTATGAAGGTTCCGGCTCATTTACCGGGATTAAAATCGGCTCTACAATTGCCAATATCTTAAACTGGGCACTTGGTATTACAGAAGCAAAAGATCAATCCCCGCCTGATTACGGAAAAGAACCCAATGTCCAGATGTAATATCCAAAAAGCAAGAAAACACTGGTATAATTAACGTTGCTATGAAAGTACTTGTTACAGGCGCAGCAGGTTTTATAGGCAGCTATGTTTCTAGAGCGTTAATTTTAAGAGGCGACGATGTAATTGGTATTGACAATTTTAACGATTATTACCCAAGAAAATGTAAAGAATTTAATTTAGATTTAATTAATTTAACGGCTAACCAACCTATTAAATTTGCAGCACAAAATGAAATTGAACCTGTATTCGGGAAGATGACCGAGTACTTTCCAACTGCGACTGCTGAACTGGGTACATTTAACTTTTTTGAAGCTGATATTGTTGATTACACCAAACTTGCACAAATCTTTACTGACAATGGGATTGGTGGTGTGACGCACCTTGCGGCGATGGCGGGTGTACCCCTGTCAACAAAAAACCCAAAGCTTTATACTGAAGTAAATGTTGATGGAACAGTCAATTTACTTGAACTGTGCGCAAAAAACGGTGTTACTAAGTTTGTGTTTGGGTCATCTTCATCAGTTTACGGCAACCGCGAAGACAAAAAAGTAACCGAAAATGACGACGTATCACGTGCCGTTTCGGTTTATGGCGCATCAAAAGTTGCAGGTGAGGTACTAACTCACGCATTTACGGCAATTTATGGGCTAAACGCTGTAGTTGCCAGAATATTCGGTCCGATCTACGGTCCGCTTCAAAGACCATACGGTATGCTCCATCAACGCGCAATTAATTATGTTCATAACGGCAAAACTCTCCAAATTTACGGAAAAAATGGCTTAAAGACAGCAAAAGACAGTACGTACATTGATGATGAGGTCTCAGGGCTAATCAACTGTTTAGACTACGATACCGGTTTTGAAGTATTTAATATCGGTACATCTACACCATTACCTATTGAAACTTGGCTTGATGCGGTGGAAAAAGCATACGGTAAAGCTGTAAAATACGAACTGATAGATACAGACAAAGCAGATGTGGTTTCCAGTGCGGACATTTCCAAGGCCAGAAAACTACTTGACTATGAACCAGAATTTGATATGTATGAAGGTGTAAAACGACAGGTTGAAGTATTTAAATTGATGCCTGAATGGTATCAGAATATGGACAACATTTAGCATGAGTAAAAAACAAATAAAGTTAGTTTCTATAGTAATTCCATGCTGGAATGAAGAAGCAAATATAAAACGGTATCCGGACGAATTACTACCTGAACTCGAAAAACTAAAATATGATTATGAATTAATCTGCGTAGACGACGGTTCATCCGACAACACCTGGGAAGAATTACAAAAATTAGCGGAAAAATACCCGACTGTAAAAGCACTTAGACATGCCAGAAATTATGGGATGGGTGCCGGCTACCAAACTGCGTTTGACGCAGCAAAAGGTGATTACATTGTTACTTTTTCGGGCGAAATTGAAATTCCCGCCGCACGAATAAAAGAGGTGATAGACAAGCTTGATGAGGGTTTTGACGTTGTAAATACTAACCGCACCGGAAGATGGCAGGAAACAGGCAGTTCGTCTATGTTAAGACGCACACCGTCAAATTTGGCAAATAAAATGATTGCAAATATTTCCGGCATAGACATCAAAGACACAGGATCGGGGCTTAAAGGCTTTAGAAAATTTGTAATTGATAATTTACGGATATATGGTGATATGCACCGATTCCTACTTGCGTATTCAACACTTTTTACTAAAAGAATAACAGAATTTGATGTGGAATATGCAGAGCGCACAAATAGACCGCCTGCTTACGGTTCCCTTAAACGAACTTTTGCTGTTTTTTTGGACTTGTTTGCGCTTAAATTTATGCTGTCGTTCGCAACCAGACCATTTACAATGATGCCGGGTCGGATTTTTGGTTCCGCGGGTATTGTATCCTTTGGTATAGGGTCGCTTATTACGTTTTATTTGCTGCTAGTCAAGTTGGGAGGTCAGTCAATTGGTGATAGGCCGTTGTTTATTGGCGGACTAATATTAATAATTTTCGGCGTACAGTTAATTATGACCGGCTTATTGGGTGAATTAATGATGCGGACGTATTTTGAAAGCAGCGGGAGAAAAGTATACATTGTGTCCGAAAAAACAGATGAATAAAACACGCTTTTGAGTACACTACTGCGTCAAGTAAACGCTGTTTTTCCAATCGTTATTGTGTTTTCATGTTAATATGCTATTATCCTCATAGTAATAAACAGTATTAGGTTATCAAGGAGTATCTATGTTAAAACTAGTTAAAAAAACTGCTTTAGTGGGGTTAGGACTTGGCGTACTAAGCGTTGCTTCTATCCGCAGAATTGGCGAAAAGATTGCCGAAGAAGCTCAACTGTCTGAAGAAGAAGGTAAAAAATTAATTGAGGATTTACTTGAACAGTCAGAAAAATCAAAAGCCGAAATTAAAGAGACAATATATAAAACAATAAAGGAAACCGTAGCTGAAATGGACTTAGCTACAGCAGATGATATTGATATGGTTAATGACCGGCTTGACGATATAGAAGATTTAGTTAGCGGGACAGAAAATAACGTAAACAAATCAAACGAAACCGATAAAAAAAGTCCGGGAAGACCAAAAAAATCCTAAATATTAGGCTAGTTGATTTATAACCACAAACTGAAACCTGCTCCCTACAGGTAAAGATGGCACTCATATCACAAACAAAAGGCTTATTAAGCAAAGCTCATAGAAAAAGGTATGCAGAAGTAATGACTATTCTTGCTAAATATGGGCTGGATGATTTTTTAGCAACCGAAAAAGCCCAAAAAATCCCGTTGTTAACAAAAGTAACAAAACGCGATCCAAAACTTGCTGACTTATCTCGCTGGAAAAGAATAAGGCTCGCAATTGAAGAGCTAGACGGCGCGTACATTAAACTTGGGCAAATTTTAAGCAATAGACCTGATTTACTACCGGAAGACTTGCTAACCGAGCTTGAAAACTTACAGGATAATATACCGGCATTTCCCGGCGAAAAAGTTATAGAAATAATCGAAACAGAATTGAAACAGCCATTAGGTGAACTGTTTTTAATGTTTGACGATGAGCCTTTGGCATCCGCTTCCATTGCCCAGGTGCACCGTGCTGTCTTATTAGACGGAACGCCTGTCGTGGTTAAGGTTCGCAGACCACAATTAGCCGCAAAATTTAAAATTGACCTTGACATTCTAGTTTATTTGGCCGGTCACTTAAAACGAATAGATATATTTAAAAGCCAGTTTAAAAATTCTAACCCGATAAAGGAAATTAGATACGAAATAGAAAAAGAGCTAGATTTTATTAACGAAGCCGCGAATATTAATTTATTCGCAAAAAATTTTGAAAATGATAATAGAGTATATGTACCAAAAGTATTCTCCACTTTAACAACTTCTAAAGTTTTGACGCTGGAGTATGTTGATGGCATAAAAGTAACGAATTTGGCCGATTATGAAAAATACAAACTGAAACCTGAAACTATTGCGTACAATCTGGTTGATGTTGGTTTGACGCAAATGTTTGATCACCGGTTTTTTCACGGCGATCCACACCCGGGAAATATATTATTACTGGAAAACGGAAAAATATGCTTTATTGATTTTGGTTTGATGGGTCGAATAACGTCAAAACAATACGAAACTATCATTGATCTTGTAATTGCGTTTGCCAATAAAGACGAGAAGAAAATAACGCAAATTATAGCCAAAGCCGCCGCTAAAGATAAAGCTGTAGATACTGATAAACTGGAAAGCGAAATTTCGGAATTAATAGACATTTATTATGATCAGAATCTAAAAGAAATAAATGTAGCACACGCGTTAAAAAATGTTTTTGCCATTATTAATTCTTATGAGCTAACTATTAGCCCAAACGCATATTTGTTGGTTAAGGCGGTTTCCAGCTATGAAGGCATTGGAACAAAAATATATCCTGATTTAGAGTTAGCAGAGTACGCAAAGCATTTTTCGCAAAAATTAATACGGAGGCGGCTTTCACCGAAAAAGATTCTAACTGATGTTTACATGTCCTCCACAGAAGTAGTTGCCCTTATTAAGGATTTTCCAGGTGAGCTACGTGGTATTCTAAATCAACTTTTAACAGGTAGGTTAAGAATAAATGCCGCAGTTCTTGGACTGCGCGAAGAAATTGATTACGCCTTCGATAGAGTGGAAAAAGTAATAAATAGATTGTTATTTACTATTATTTTAGCCGCAATGTTACTCGGGTCCTCTATCATACTTCGAAATGAGGATGCCATCGAATTTGGAAATATGTCCTTTTTTGCCAGTATTGGCTTTGCTTTATCTTTAGTATTTGGAGTTGTACTTTTGGTTACAATTATAAGAAATAAGGGAATATAATTTCGAATGCTAATTCTTTAATTAGCTAGTTGTTTTTTTAGGTCAACAAATCGGTACTTAATGTCTCACCGGTATAAGTTCTTCTAATTACCTCTCCAAGTAATGCACCTATTGGGATTACCTTAATTTTCCGATTGTCTGATACTCTTCTTTTTGTCTCTATGGTATCTGTAATAAGTACTTTTTTAATTGGGGAATCGGTAATTTTTTCAAGCGCATCCTTCGAAAATAACCCATGTGCTGCCGCAACATATATTCTGCGAGCACCCCGTTCTTTTAATAATTTTGCAGCCGCAACCATTGTGCCGGCCGTATCAATCATATCATCAACTATTAGCGCGTCTCTGCCTTTTACATACCCTATCATATCCAATGCTCTAGAGCTGTTTTTCGCTTCTACTTCCATATCTCTTTCTTTATAAACAATTGCAATACCTGAAGCCTTAAGCATCTTTGCGTATCCATTTGCGCGCGCAGTTCCGCCCTTGTCAGGTGACACAACCACCAGGTTTTTGAGTTTAAGTGCTTTAATCGCCGGTATTAGTACGTAACTACTATAAATATTATCCCACGGCTTACGAATAAACCCCTGTTGCTGTTCAGAATGAATATCCACAGTAATAATTCTGTCTGCCCCAGTATACTCAACTATGCCTGCAACAACCGATGAGCTTATAGGTACTCTTGGTGACGACTTTCGATCCTGGCGCGAGTACCCAAAATATGGAACCAGTGCTACGATTTCGCTAGCACCCGCGCGTTTCGCTGCGTCTATCATAAAAAGTAATTCGAGAATATGCTTTTCGGACGGCGGAGATGTAGGCTGAATTATAAATACACTTTTTTTAAAAATCGATTCAGGAATATGGACGCTAATTTCACCGTCCGCGAAAAAACTTACAGGGGAGGAAACAGGTTTATCAAGGAATTTTCCCACAGCTTCAGCAAGTTTTGGGTTTGAGGTACCGGTTAACAATACGTAACCATTTTTATTTACACCGGGCAGTTGTTTTTTTATTACAGTATCAGCCATTTCTGCACCTACGTTAAAATTTTCTAAAATTCGGTGGGCATTCTTTGCCTTCGATTATATACTTATCACTCAACTTGACTAGTATTTAGGGTTAAAAGCTTGTCGACTATAAGCTAACGACATTTGAGCACTCAATGCCTTCCGGACTAAGAACCACAGTCATCGTACCTTCGGTCGCGCAACTGCCTGCTGAACAAAAGCCTTGCCTAAATACCGCGTACTCATCTGTTTCCCACGATACTGTTTCAATTGTTTTGTACGGACTTTCAGTAAATGGATCTAGATAGTTGTTGTAAAAGCCCGCTTGATCTGCCGACCCGTTTGGCAGTTTGGTAAAACAGTTTTCGCTAATTGGCACAAAATTTTCAGTTATAGTGTCTAAAGCTCCCACCTCATTCGCATGTGTATAAAAAATGTATCTGCCGGTTGGGCTTATTTTAGACAGCCAAGCCGTAACATTGCCAGCCGAACCGACGTCAGGGTTGGAACCCCCCTCAACGACGTAAAAATCTAATGGTTTACCGGGGGTCAATTTAAGAAAGTCGGATTCTTCTTTTACAAAAAAGGCCTCCCCACCAACGAAAAATGCATACTTGTTAGGCTCTATTGCAACAATTTTAAGCTCATAAGTACGGTCAGAAATATTTTCGGACACTAAAGGAATGTCTTCAAGTAAAATCGTACTTAATTTATATGCCCCCTCCGAATCGGCTTTCAACCCGTACCCAACGAGCGCAATACTTTTCTCAACAATCCCTGTTTCTAGCATTTTTGATTTTTCACACCCAAAAAATAGAGTTCCAAATTCAGTCAAAAAACTGTACGTGCGACACTTCTCCGGCACAAAATTTTCTGCCCATAGTGTACCGGTAGCAGCTCTTTTTTCGTTATTAAACAAGAAATATATGAGCACTGAATATCTGGAATACGGGTCGGGATTCATTATATCCCTATGTATTACGTTATTATTCAAGCTTATATTGCTAAAAGTGAAAACATCAAAAGTAGATGAGCTATACTCAGTTTCTAAATACTTTCCTCTTTGAATATCCGTACTAGTAAATGCAGTTAATTTTGGTGCAACGTCAATTTTACCATAGCTAGGTTGATTTACAGGCTGCATTAATGTACTTAAAGGCACTATGGTTTCGAGTTCTCCCAGTACTATTGTGTTTACATTAGTGGAGAGGGAATTAGGTTGAGCGGTTTGCAACGAGTCAGTTTCTAAAACAGCCAAAGAATTTTCCTCTGATGTCGAAACTACAAGATTTTGATACCGAATTCCAAAATAAAACCCAACAAACGGTAGTGCAATAACAAGCATAAGAGCTAGTGTTTTAGATAGTGGTGTAACTGTAGTGTATTTTTCCGGCAATAGCATTTCTTCAATTATATAGTATTACCTGCCGCATCTAAAATATAAGGCGTTATTCATAAAAATTATGCTATCCTATTATAGTAAGCAGAAAATAGTAAACTAGGTAATGGTTATGATTAATACAGTAAAAAACATTCAGCCAAAATATTCTCAGCTAACTGTACCCACTAATAAATTTTTGCTAACTCGTAGCAGTGTTAGGAAGGGGGGTGACAAATATGCAAAAAAATAAAACATTAATGATAGTAGTTTTAGTTGTACTTTTAGGTCTTGGTGGATGGCTGTTGTATTCAAACAACAATTCCGAACCGGCTCCCGAAGAAACGACTAATACAGCCATGGAGAACCCCTTTGAAACGGCAAATGGAAATGGAGAAAATGGCGAAATGGAGCTTCCTAACGAGCACGTATTCGACACAATTGCGTATGGTGGTAATTACGAGTCACTTTTATCTTGGATAGACGCGTCTACTTTAGGGTCTACATTATCAGGTCCGGGACCTTTCACAGTATTCGCTCCTAACGATCGGGCTTTTGGTGCACTCCCGCAAGGCATGTACGGCAGTACTGCAGCAAATCCCGATGAGCTGACAAGAGTACTGACATATCACGTCGTGCCCGGAAGATACTCTGTAGCAGACTTGGCTAAAATGACATCTGTCGACACGGTACAAGGTGGAACTCTTACAATCACTGTGGATCCAAGCGGTACGGTAATGGTTAACGGCGCGAAAATAGTAACTCCCGACCTCGGGTCAGGAAACGGTTATGTTCACGGTATCGATGCCGTCTTAACTCCTCAATAAGTTTAAGTTTAATGTGTGCCGGGGTTTTTTACACTCCGGCACTAAGGTTAAAAAGTTTTAAATATGCTAATTTTGGTAATTTTCTCATTTTTTGCGGGTGTTGTTACAATACTTTCCCCGTGCATACTTCCCATCTTACCGATAATTTTATCCGGCTCTGTGGGAACTGATACAAGTGATCGCTCTAGACCTTATGGTATTGTTACCGGTTTTGTGTTGAGTTTTACTTTTTTTACACTATTTTTATCATCACTTGTTAAGATATTGGGCATTCCTTCAGATTTACTGCGTACCTTTGCAGTGAGCGTATTGTTTGTCTTTGGGCTTACGCTTACTGTGCCAAAACTTGCAATCTATTTTGAACTACTGTTTTCAAAATTTGCGGCAAAAGCACCCAGAGCCGGTACTAAAAAAGGATTTTTAGGCGGAGTTATTCTTGGTTTAACATTGGGCCTATTGTGGGCTCCGTGTGTAGGTCCTATTCTCGCATCTGTAATAACACTGGCACTAATAGGAGATGTAACTCTTAATTCGGTTGTGATAACTGCCGCATACGCAATAGGAACAGCTATTCCTATGTTTTTTATAATAGTGGGGGGTAAAAAAGCGGTAGCCAAAATTCCGGTATTAACTAACAACTTACCGATAATCCAAAAAGTATTCGGGATTATTATGATCTTAACTGCCGTCGCAATAGCGGCTAATTTTGACAGAAAGGTACAAACCGCGATTCTGGATGCTTTCCCATCTTATGGCACGGGGCTTACTAAATTAGAAGAACTTGATATAGTTACTACTAACTTGACTAATATTACACCTGATTCAACAAAACCCAATACAAATGACGGCGGTAACTCTGCGACTGTCGACAGCGGAGATTTTTCAGCTACTGGCAAACTTGCAAATAAGGGTGTTGCGCCTGAACTTATAACCGGAGGTGAGTGGATAAACAGCGACCCGCTAACCTTAGAAGGCTTAAAGGGCAAAGTGGTTCTAATAGATTTTTGGACATATTCCTGTATTAACTGTCAACGCACTCTTCCCTACCTAAGAGACTGGTGGTCTAAATATAATGCTGACGGGTTTGTAATAATAGGTGTACACTCACCAGAATTTGAATTTGAAAAAGAATACGATAATGTTGCAAGAGCTGTAAGGGATTTTGAGCTCGCTTATCCAGTAATGCAGGACAACGAGTTTAAAACTTGGAGGGCATACAACAACAGATACTGGCCGGCAAAATACTTAGTAGATAAAGACGGCAACATTAGATATACCCATTTTGGAGAAGGAGAATATGACGAAACTGAAGAGGCAATTCAGATGTTGCTTAAGGAAACTGGAAGTTCGATAACACAAGATATTAATAATCCCAGTTACAAAAATTTTTCAAAAACACCTGAAACATACCTGGGATATGGCAGAATTGCGGGTTTTGTATCCCCGGAAAGTATTGTAAAAGAAAATTTAGCCACATATACAGCACCTAAAAATATACCAAGAAACGGAGTTGCGTATGAAGGTGAGTGGTATATCGCCGAGGAATATGCTAATCCGCAAACCAACAGCAGTCTTCTCTTAAATTTCGACGCAAAAAATGTTTTTTTGGTTATGAATCCAAAAACAAAGGAATCAGTTGTAAATGTCTATCTTGACGAGCAGTTTGTTAAGCAAGTAACTGTAACTGCAGATGATTTATATACATTAATTGAATTGCAAACACCGGAACAGCATATTTTAAAATTGGAGTTTCTTGATAAAAACACGGAGGTGTATGCGTTTACCTTTGGGTAAGGATTTTTGTGTAGAAGACATGTGTTGGAAAAAAGTTACTTACACCGATGGTTTTTAACATCGGATAATTATAGTAAACTATGCAAAATAAATTAATTTTAAAGGGGGTGTGTTAGTTATGAACAAAAAACTAGTAATTGGAATATCAGCTGTTGTATTGCTAATGGGAGGTTTTTGGTTGCTTAATAATAACCAACCAATGACTGAACCTGAACCTACTGATGAAATAGAAAATGTGGAAAACGACAGCGAAATGATTGAAGAAGAAACAACGGAAAACCAAGCTGATGAAGCTATGACAGATGATTCAACTGTAAAAGAATTTGCAGTTGGCGGGGGCGGTTTTTACTTTGACCCAGCCGAACTTACCGTTACCGAAGGTGATACTGTAAGAATTGTATTTACCAACGAAGGCGGAGTACATGACTGGGTTATTGACGAATTTGACGCCAGAACACCCATTATTCAAGCCGGAGAGACCTCAACCATTGAGTTTGTTGCTGATCAGGTAGGCACCTTTGAGTATTACTGTAGTGTCGGTGAGCACAGAGCTATGGGTATGGTTGGTAATTTGATTGTCCTGCCTAAGTAGGTTTGTGAGTAATGAATAGTGTGCGCGTAAATACTTGTAAATAACTAATGACAAAAATGAGCATAAGTAAATCGAGAAAAATAACATACGCACTAATAGTTCTATCAACAGCGCCCTTTTGGGTGCTGTTGGGGGACTTGCCTTTCGCGATGCTAGAGCAGGGTTTTGGTGCTTTTCTAACAAGCTCAGCGACTATAATTGGTAGTCTTGCCGGCTTTATCGGCACTATAATCCTTTTTTGGCAAATAATTTTAGGCTTGCGCATTATTTCATCGAAATTTTCAAAAGATATAGTATGGTTTAATTCTTTGCATAAAAGTTTAGGAAAATACGGGGTGGTATTTATTTTGGCGCACCCGTTTCTAAAAGCGTTCACCTATTATGGCGGATTTAAATATGTTTTTTTACCCGTTGCAGGAGATCCGGTTTTCTTACAAGTAGGGTTTGGTAGATTAGCGTTATTTTTGCTAGTAGTGGTGTGGTTTACCAGTGTTTTTTTGCGCAAAAAGTTAGGTTTCAGATTGTGGAAATATATTCATTATTTTTCGTATGTAATTATGATACTGGTCCTGTTGCACGCTCCGGTTATTGGCACTTATTTAAGTATATATCCATTTCTTAAGTTTTATTGGTATGCACTGTCTTTCGCGGTTGTTTTGATAATTATTTATCGACTGCTTGTTTTTTGGGGATACAAAAGTGTTAGGTATAAACTGGTGAAAAAGGAACAAATCGGTGGCTCAAATATTTATACTTTTGAATCTTTAGGTAAAAATATACTCCCGGCGGCAGGACAATTTTGCTATATAAAGCTTAAGCGGTTCGGGGAGGAACATCCTTTTACGGTAATGGAAGCAAGACCTGAAAACAAACAGCTGATTTTTGGCATAAAAACGGAGGGAAAATTTACGAATATGTTAAAGGAATTGGAGCTTGGCTCAATAGTAATGGTAGAAGGCCCATACGGCGTTTTTACTCTTGAAGGGCACAACAGCGAGCCGAAAGTAATTATTGCCGGCGGAATTGGAGTTACCCCGTTTGTTGACTTAGTTAAAAAATACGGAAACGAGAACACATATATGTTTTATGCCAATTCTAAACTGGAAAACGCGGTCAGGCGAGAAGTACTAATGGCAAAACTACAGGATAGATATAAAGATGTAATATCACAGGAAAAAGTGGCAGGTGACCATATATTTAGCGGGCGGATTGACGGCGATATGCTAAAAACTTCCTTGCCGGAAAAAATTATTACAACCGCAAATTATTTTGTATGCGGCAGTAAACCATTTTATAAAACTTGCTTGGACATACTTGGGACACTTGGCGTGCCTAAAAACAAGGTGCATTACGAAGAGTTTGGGTTTTAGTGGTATATTTCAACTGTGAAGCTAACTGCGAAGCGAAAAAATCTTCTCATCCTCTGCTACGTTATAGTAATTGTTACTTTGCCAAAAGTCTATAACTTAGGACACGACATAGTAAATAAAGACGCTTTTCATCTCAAAAACTGGTCTTATGTATTTATGAAGGAATTTGAAGCAAAAAACTACGACCGTTTGTATGTAACAATTCAGCCAGCAGCAATTACTATTCACACAAATATTTTAGGATTTAAGTCGCTTTATTTTCTAAAAGACAAACTTAACCTAATAACCTCAACCGATAAGGCATTTGAATTACAACTACACACATTCCAAAAAATCCCAAAGGCTGTACTTTATATCGGATTATCACTTGCACTGTTCTTTTTAGTAAAAAACCTATACGGACTTAAAGTAAGTCTCCTTTTTATTACACTCTTTTCGTTAGAACCGTATGTGCTTGGACATAGCAGGGTAATTCAAACAGATGGGCTGGCAACATACCTAGTCTTTACAACCGTATTGTTACTGTTGTATATCCAAAAATTACATACCCACAAGCAGCATATACAAAGTAAGCAATGGTATTTTTTCACAGCACTCTCAGGTATTTTAATTGGTACAGCTGTCGTCGAAAAATCCAGTACTTTAATTGTTGTGCCGGTTATTTTATTTTTTCTAGCATACTATACGAAAGTTAATTTCAAAACTCTGCTTAAAACCGAATTGCTTTTTATAGTATCTTTTCTATGCACTATGGTTATCATTTTTCCGGCGTTTTGGGGCGATTTTTGGTTTACTGCATACAGACTCACATACGGGTCATTTCTGCATGGCGTGCGAGGCATTGATGCAGAAACCTTTAGTTACGCGGCTACTCCCCATATCCATCCGTTCTCATATTACCCACGTGTGCTGTACAACAAAATAAGCGGACTAGTCTTAGTCGGGCTTGTAATAGGAATTATTGTACTTTTTACCAAGCGAAAAACCCTTAAATTATCGCACTTTATTTCGCCGTTGCTTTTTACACCTGCGGTTTGGCTACTAATTCACCAACTTTCAACCAAAAAAATAGATAGATATATGTTACTGCTCTTTCCGTTTCTAATACTAGCTGCTACTTTAGCCTTAACCTACGCGCTAGAAAAATACAATAAAAAAGCGGTTTATTATTTACTTGTGCTACTTGTAGTGATTAGACTTTTTCAATTTTCGACTTTATTTCCGGATTTTTTACTATTTAAAAACCCACTAAGTTTAGATTTTTCCTATGCAACTTCTGAAACTGCGTGGGGGTCTGGAATGTACAAACTAGGCAAACACCTGGAAACTACCTATGGTTCAGACAAAATTGTAGTTATCCCGGACGCCTCAACTTTATATTTGTATTATTCCGGTGAAGTTTTAAATTTGGACGAGGTTGCATGCGCTGTTGCCTTTGACTTGCTAATTTTAAGCGGGGACACAGAAAAAACATGCATCAAAGAACGAACTGAGTACATTGGGAATTATACGGTTGTTAACGATCTGAGCTTTTCGATCTATAAAAGTAAATAATCAATGAATCAAATATAAACACCGTACCAAATTTGATGCAAAAAACCACAACTACAAACTCGGTCTGCTAAAATAACTAATATATGGCTAAAAATAATACTCCCAGCTGGCAGGAAAATGACAACAAACTAACTTTGGTCTTAACGTTGGAAAATTTTGCAGCGTGTGTTGTGCTTGTAGCTAAAATAGCGAAACTTGCCGAAAGTCATAATCACCACCCGGATTTACATATTACAAATTATAAAAAGCTAACAATAGAGATTTACACGCATACAGAAAATAAAATTACGCAAAAGGATTACGAGCTTGCGCATGCAATTGATCAACTTTTAGCAGAAATGGGTTATTAAGCCTCAATTTTTAGTTCCCTAAAATCCATATTTGGAACATATAAAAATTGATTTAAATCCTTAAATTATTTAAACTAGTCATATAAGCACCCTACCGCAAACTAATTTAAGAAAGGTAGCACCAAAGAAGACACTTTTTGTATTTTTGGTCAATTTGCTTGCCTTAGTTTTATTTGTCTATTTTGTCTGGAAATTTTTGTTTTTTGACAATTCGGTTAAAAGCTATTTTATAGTTAACAGCACGGCATTTATCATCTTTTTTTACATTAACCTAAAAATTTATAAAATAATTAAAATTGCACTTTTTAATACGTTTATAGTTTTACTTGTAATTAACTTTATTACGCTGTGGGATGACATTTTCTATTTAATTTTGCACTTTCTTTATCCACCTAGAGTTCCCGGACCACCGGATTATATATAATTATCCCCATTCACACCACATCTACACAATGCTATACTCCCCGTACATGAAAATTACACTCGTTTGCGGAAGCACAGCAGAAAAATCCCATACTCGCGCACTACTTTATTACATTGAAGAGGTACTGCACAAAAAAGGGGTTGAAACCGTATTGTGGGATTTAAGAGAAAAAAAGATGATGTTTGCTATGCCTGAATTTCACAACGACCCAAGAAAAACCCCCGATCCTACAGTACAAGAATTTATTAAGCTAATTGATTCCTCAGATGGTGTAGTACTTGGCTCACCGTTTTATCACGGCTCATACTCTGGTGTACTAAAAAACTCTTTGGACAATTTATATGCAGACGCGTTCAGAAATAAAGCGGTTGGGTTAGTAGCAAACGGCTCCGGCGTCCGTGGTGCTATTAAAGCATGCGCACATTTGCGCGAAGTTGTGCGCGCTTTGTACGGTTACGCGTTACAAACCGAAATTAGCACCGGCGGCGATGACTATACAGAAACATCAATGGGCTATACTTTAACCGCTACAGACGTTCAAAAACGGTGTGAGGTACTTGTAACCGAATTGATAAACTTAACTAAAGTTTTGGTTGAGCATAAACCGAATAAAAAATAACTCGCCATGAAAACCAAATACTTATCAACATTTCTGGCCGGAACAGGTGAACTTGTTCAGGAAACACTAAAAAAAGCCCTTGAAAACGCGGAAATCCACTTACTGCTAGATGGCATAATTACTTATTCAACTACGACTGACATTGAAAAACTGCTAAAGTTAAAATTTTTAACTAATACTTTTATAGTGGTTAAATCATTTGAAGACCTAACGGGGCGGTATTTTAAACCGATGTTCCAGTGGACAAAAAGACATGGTTTTGAGGAAATCGCGGCTCAATTGAGTAAATTACCTATTAAAACTTTTAGGGTTATGCTGCACGATAACGGTAAATTCGTAACTTATAACAAATATGCGATTGCGGATATAGAAAAAAGGGTAAGCGCTGATTTGGGCTTGGAACTTAACCCACACCAACCTGACACTGAAATTTGGTTTATGCACCGCAAAGAGGGTTACGGCTTTGTGTTAATCAGAATTACAAAAGAGTCTAAGAGTGAACATAAAAACAAGGGCCAATTGCGACCCGAGTTAGCTAACTTACTATGTGTGCTTGCAAATCCAGCTAAAAATGATGTACTGCTGGATCCTTTTGCTGGGTACGGAACGATTGTGGCGGAATTAGTAAAATTACCGCACGCGCAAATTATCGCTTTCGAAAAAAAGCAAAATATGCAAACCATTTCCGGCATACTTAAAATTGATCCCAGGACAAAATTTTACTTTTCCGATTTTTTTGCAAATACCCTACCCGCAAACTCAATATCAAAAATAGTTACAGATCCGCCGTGGGGACTATTCGACAAAACACTAAATGTGGGTGAGTTTTATAGCAAGGTATTTACCGAATTTGACAGACTGTTAGCCGAAAAAGGTGAGGTTGTGCTGCTGCTTGACCGAGCTATTGAAATAAAGCAGTTTTTACCGCCTACCCGGTTTGAGCTTAAAAATGCTTTTTCTGTTTTGGTGTCAGGAAAGAAGGCTGCAATTTATTTGCTTAGTAAGAGGATGTGAGAGTGTGGAATTTGCTCAATTACACAGGCAGCACTATTTAAGACCTAAGACACTTCCGAATCTTTTTATTACTTTAGGGGACCTATCAATAATTGCTCCAAATAGCTCTTTTCTGTCAAAAACGGGAATGTCGTATTTTACCCTAAAGGCACTGGACTCCGGTTGCCATCCCCATTCAGCTGTTTCAAGCACCGTTTCTGTATCTCGATTAGTGCGTGTATTGGTTCTAACATAGTTGGCCATAAATCTCCATCTCCGGTTTCTGAAAGAGTCTGCACCTGGTCTTTCTGTTGTGGATTCACGTACAATACCTGTGGTTAAATTGTGTAACCAAGTGGTTCTAGATTCAGCGTAAAGCAAGCAATCTCTTAAATTCAGCAGATAAATTCCGTTATCAACAGCTAAAACCAACTGCATTGCTTGTTCAACATCTTGCGCGAGTCTAACTACATCCTCTATGGCGATGGTCATGCTTTCTCGAGCTACCGTAGATTCGTCGCCATGTTCTTGTTCTATCGTTCCCTGGTTAATTTCCAGTATGCCTTGCAAAAAATCCCTGGTAGTCTCCTTTAGAGTAATAGCATAATACGGATCACGACTTATGCCATCGGGATGACTTTTATAATATTCATGCTCAAAACCTTCATTATGTAATTTACCATTATCACCTCGCATATGTCCTACAACCGGAGTCAAATCATTTTTAACTGCACTTAATAAGCGTTCTAAACGATATTTTACTTGAGAATTAACGTCTGCAAGCCCATCCCCTGTCCACGCAGCGCCCTCAATTTCGTTTCTATACTCTTCTGGTATCATCCTATACACAAATCCATCTACCCGGCTTTGCAACTCAACAAGCGTATTAGTTACATCTTCTCTGAAAGCAGTAAGTTCTCCATGTGCATTGCTCAACTTAGTAAAAGCAGTGCTATGTTCTGTAGAACCCGGTTGCAAAGACTTTGCAACATCGGCAGCGGTTGTATAATTTTCTAATAACTCGAACAATCTTCCGACTTCCGGATTTTCGGTAGAACGACTACTATTCCGTTGTCGAGATTCAGCAATATGATTTTGCACCCTTTGAACTCGCCGCACAGTTTCCTGTAACAGATTTGAATTCAAACCGGCCGCTAACTCCGGAGAAGGAATACCAAAATTTCGAGTATTATACGTATACTCGATTGTTTTTCCCTCCACAACATGGTCGACTCTTATACCATGTGTTACAGAGCCTACATCATTTTGTGACCCTAAAGAATGCCCTGGGTTAACCACAACATACGTATATCCCAATAATGGAACTGTATCCTCCTCGGTAGGTGTGTCTATAGGTACCTCAATTGTAAGGTCTGAATTAAAGATATTAAACCTAGGAACCGCTGTTCCGGATTTTAGCGCTTCAACAATAGGCGCTTCGCAAGCCGCCATTGTTTGCTGTTCTTTTCCTGTAAAAACCTTATTAAGTTCAGCACGAATTGCCCTAAGCCCCGCTCTCCAATCATGTTCTAATTCTTTTCTTTCATTTTCTGGAATATGCCCCAAACCATCAATATTAGGCACATTTGTATCGGGCCGCATTTGCTCAGCACTATCAGTACCCCCACGTCTTTCTTCTATACCGCCAAGTATAGAACGCTCAGCATACTGAACCCCATCATCATGAGGAGTAGTACCATCATCATGAATGATGCTTGTTTCGTCGTAATAACCCATACATTAATTTTATATAAAATAATTTTTTATTCAATGGCGCAAACTATGTATCAGAAACCATGGAATAAGCTCCCATAGAGAATTCTTCATCTGTCATACAGTTCTACTAGTTTCCTTTCTAGTTTCGTAGTTAGTAGTGCAGCGTCCCTAAACACCCAACCCGGGCTAAACAAATATAATTCCTTATGTGACTCATTTTCTATAAAGTTTTGAACATCGGGAGTTAAATCCGCTAGCTTTCCTTTTAGTACAGGCTCTTGTTCTAACAATAATCCGGTAAAACATAAAATTTGAATTTTTTTCAGAAATATTTTTGTAACCATCTCGTCTGTTATATATTTTTTTACATCTTTTTCGATTTCGGCCATTATGTCTGTGTCCGGCACTCTAACATCTACTGCATACAAATTTTTAGCGGATTCTTCGCCTAGCTCCAAGTCCAAAAATTGCGCTTTTAAGCGTCTGTTGCTGTGACTAGCACCATTTTCGTGACAAAACGCTCTCGTAAACCCTAATAATTTCCCCTTACTATACATGCGCCAAGTCTCAGCCATTTGTTCTAGTCCCTCATAATATTCTCTATTATAGCCACCGGTCTGCTGATAAAAACTTGCGGAATATGCACACACAGCGTCTGTTACAGGTAAAAATTTATTATCTTCGATTAGCTTTTTTGCGGCATCTTTTGGCGGTTGAGTGCGGGCTAGGATGTTAGGATAGGCATGTAAATCCTCACCAATTAGCTCAGATTGAATAAACTGGCAATTAGGGTTAGCAGTTATTGTGTTTTCGAGATTTTGCAGCCACGTTTTAGTATAAATAACATCTGCGTCGCCGTTTACAAGCCAGTGATCTGTGATTCCAGCTAATTCTATCGCTTTTTCGACGCCAGCCCTTCGTGCCGGAATTATGCCTTTTACATATTCGTCTAAAACTTGCATGTTGGGGATGTGGTTTGACTCTATATAATCCAGAAGGATATTTTTGGTAGCATCCGTAGAATTATTGTTTACAACAAGTACGCTATAAGTAGACTGCTTTATGGTTTGCGGATAAATGCTATCAAGTGTTTTGGTGATAAAATCCTCCTCGTTATAGGCAGGAATCACAAATGTAAAGTGCATAGTAATATTTTAGCATTACGCATAAGGAAATTAGGGGAACTTCACTTATTATAGTTGGTTCCCCTTATAACACAGCCCCTATGGCCAGCAAGGCAGTTTCTATTTCTCCAAACCTGTACGCGGCATCATGTTTTACTAACCAACAGTATATTGGAGATAAGTCATGCCTGTTTAGGCTGTGCGCTCTGGAAAAGGATGCGGTTGGTAATGTTATGAATAACGAATATGTGACTATGGTTTTATTAATTTTTACTGTTTTCAAATTAATTGTCACATCACCAATCTCCACCGTCTTTTCATGGATAGCTATCACCTTACCTTACCCTCCTTTGCTTAATCCCTGCTTCGCCCTCTTAGTTATACTTTTTTAGTATGCAGTTTTTAAAGTGCATTACTGCGTTTTTTGTAGACACAACAAGCGGTTCCCCTACATTGTTGATTATTGTAATTTCGAAAGAATTGTCCTGATTGTGCTCATAAACAGCAGTCAGAAATTTTGATAGATCTAGATAAAAACTATGACCAAATGTCAACTCAAAATCACTTAAGTAAACTGTTACGGAGTTTGTAACCTTAGAACCTGGTTTGAGTACCGTAATTTTAAAAGTGTCCATTAATTTTAGCGTACATATATTAGCTATATACTGATACATCTAGTTAGCGACATTAAATAAGACAGATATTGTTGTAAGTATTGTCTATACAGCAACACCTATTGAAATCAGCTCATTCATATGCCAATATATTGGCATGTTATGTCCATTCTGTGCTGCTGAACAATTAGTAGTTACAAACACTCGTGATACCAATAAAAAAACACGTATTTGGCGTCGACGAAAATGTCTTAACTGTAAAGAAATATTAACCACTTACGAGTCGGTAAACCTCTCATATCTACATGTCGAAAAATCTGACGGAAGAGTACAGGTATACGATAGAAACAAGCTTTATTCCGGTATCTATCAAGCGGCTCTCCAAAAAAAGAAAATGGACAGAGGTGAGCGGGGGGCGTTGTGCGGGAAAATTGCACTCGACGTAGAAAAGAAAATTTTGCAAAAACGAGCTAAAAAAATTTCAACGACAGAAATAAGAGAACTAATTCTTAAACACTTAGTCGATGAGGATCCGGTTCTATTTCTTAGCTTTCTTGCTTATTTTTCTAAATCTAAGAAAAAAGAGTTAAAAAGTGAAATTATGAAGTATTTTTAGAAACTGTTTAGTTATGTAACTACAGCCCAAACAGGATAATGGTCGGAACCTAACATATCGGTATAAACACCGTCTTCAAGCACTTCTAAATCTTTTACTAAAATCCAATCTATCCGCTGTTTAAAATAAATTCCGATTTTCGGAAGTTTAGCTATTAATTTATAAAAAGGCGTTGCGGGACTAACCTCATTTTTAATATCTGAGCTGTGTGTTGCGGTTGTTCCTATTACTTTATAATCTGGACCAAAAAAGGCACATATATCTTCGATTTGCCGTTCCACTTTATTTTTTGAAGATTTGAGAATTCCGTTTGTATTAAAATCACCCATTACAACAATTTTTCCCTTGTGTTTTCTATCAAGGTGTGACTTAATTTCAGCAACTTGTACTAATTTATGATCCAAACCCCCCGCAATATCCAAATGCAAAGTAACTACAGTTAGTACGCCATCTCCCATTTCGTAGGTATTTATGATTCCCCCGCATATCGGCATTTGATCGAGAAAATATGCTTGAATATACCACGGTTTTCTTTTTAACTGCGGCAATCTAAGATTTACAGATTCAATTAATTTTAAATTGGATATTAGCGCTAACCCTAAATGATTGCTGTCGAGTTTGTGGTACATATTAAAAGTTATACTTTCCCTATCGAATATTTCTCTGATTTTGCTCTCTATTTGCCCAAATTCATTCACATTTCTTACTTCTTGAAGAGCTATTACATATGGTTTATTTTTGATTCTGGTGTGCAGTATATTTAGCGAATTAAATACTTCCTTGTTTATGCCGTAAAGAATGTTATATGTACAAAGGAATAGCATAGTTATCGTTCAATAATAGCATTATGTAAGGAGTTCCCGTTAAGGTAAGTACAAAATTAAAAATTTAAATATTTATATCTATAAAACGGGCCCCATAAGTTCTGTAAATTTTTATACCGTTGTACTCCAGCTCATCGTTTGAATACTGATGACCGCAAAAAATGAACTTGGGCTTCTTTTCATCCACATATCTTCTTATTGAAGAAGAACCTTCATGAACAGCATCACTAGGATCGTCCAATAAACCTTTTGGTCCAGCATGCAGCAATAGTATGTCTACATAAGGGAAATTATTTGCAAATTCTTCTGCCTGCTGTTCTGTAAATTGCATTTCTCTGGAGTTATATCTTAAACAACCGCGAAAGCCGCCAATTTTTATATTATTTAATTTAACAATTTTATTATGTACGTTTTCAATTTTATTTGTTTCAAGGTAATTGCAACCGTCATCATGATTACCGTATACGCCAAAACCCGGTATTTTTGGTTCGTATGCTTCTATTCCGCCAAAATCATTGTATCTTAAATCTCCGGTTGTAATAAAAACATCAGCTTGTTTGTATAGTTCGAGAATATTTGGGATTCCTATGTCAGAGTAGTGAAGAATTTTCATAACAATTTAATTATAGCGTATTGATTTTTTTGTAATGGCGCAATGCTGAAAGTTTTTCCCTGGGTTAATCTGGTCGGGGTGACAGGACGTGGGGCCTCGAATACTCGGCCTCCTTTTCTCACTTTGTTAGAAAAGAGTGAC